>NZ_JBFECU010000019.1:0-51188 GCF_041379855.1 Microbacterium sp. BWT-B31 | reverse complement strand
TGTGGCCTTGGACAGCACCGACAGCGTGTCGGCTCCCATCGCGAACTTCATGATCGTTCCGCACCCTCCCCGGCCCGCGATCGTGACCGCGGACCCACCCGAACAAGCAAAAGCCTGATCAGGGTAACCCACGCCACTGACACTCAGGGTGAGGATCTCCACAGGAAGCGCCGTGACGGCGGCGGCCGGTTCGTCCGGGTGTCACATCGGGATGCCGCGGTTCCACCCGGGCTTCCTGATGAGTCGCCCGTCGTTCCTGCGTGCGCGGCACTCGTCCGCGAACGCGGTGGCCGCGTCGTCGTCCGTGAGGAAGCACTCATACTCGTCGGCGGAGAGCTCGTAGTACTCGATCAGCCCCGGATCACTCGGGTGCGCCGAACTGTTCGAGGAGCGTGGCCGTGTAGTGGCCCGTGACGGCGCGGCTCGCGCGTCGCTCGGCGTCGGTCTCGGGCGGGATCGTCGCGTTGCGGCGGAGCGCGTCCAGCACGTACTCGCACGCGGCGGACTCCGTCGCGAACTCATGGACCGTCGTGAACTCGCCGCGGTCGACGCCGCCGACCGCGAACACGCCGTCGTGCGCCCAGATGACGAGTGACGCCGACTCCGCATCGCCGGCGCCGAGCACCGGAAAGCGCTTGTCGAAGACCGAGGCCGCTCCGAGCTCACGCTTCAGCGTGGCGCAGAGTTCTGGGTAATCCATGGCCGAACCTCCTTGATGTCAGCCACCATAGGTGATGTAGCCCCATCGCCAGGCGAGGGCGTCGACCCCCGTCTCATCGAGGCCGGGCAACGCCTCACGCAGCCGCGCCATGACCGTCGCCTGGGCGTGCTCTCGGGCGACTCCGTCGAGCGTGACCGCGTCCGCGGCGCTCAGCGCCTCCTTCACGAGCGGGAGCAACTGGTCGAAGTGATCGGGCGTGAACGCGAACAGCGCCGTCTCGTCGGCGGTCGGAATCTTGCGGACACCTCGTCCGACATACGCGGCGATCGCCCCGCCCCACAGGGCGAGCACCGTCTCATCGGCGATAGACATACAGCACCCTTCCACATCCAGCTCCTGCGGCCGACAGGGGCTACCAGCCGTGCGCCTCGAGGAACTTGTCGGGCACCCACAGGCGAGCGACCTCGGCGAACGCATCGACGAGGGTCGCGACATCCTCCACGCTCCTGAGCCCCACGACCGGCTGAGGCACTTTCATCCCGATTCGCCGCGACCCGTAGTCGACGCTGAACCCGCCGCGACCGCGATCGTAGAAGTACACGATCGGCAGGTAGTCGAAGACCTGGAACTCGAGCGTCAGCCACGGGGTCGGCTGATCCCGCGACTCCGACACGACGAAGCCCCCGACCGCGTTTCCGAGTCGCGCTCTGAGCGCGTCGATGAGGACCTCCGCGAGACGCGACATCGATCCCGGGAATCGCGGTTCAACCATCGGCATCCATCCTCACCCTCGTTCGGCCCTGCTTCTGAAGGTACGTCCACTCGGCGCACAGTGCGAACAGCGCGCGCGACAGCGCCCTGACAGCGCCGCCCGCCCCGTGACAGCGGCGCGACAGCGCCCGCGGCGCACGCTGGACGCATGACCTCAACCACTCGCACATCCCTCGTCCCCGCGGTGCGCGCCGAGGGCCTCGTCAAGGTCTTCGGCGACAACCGCGCGGTCGACGGCGTCGACCTCACCGTCGAAGCCGGGACCGTCTACGGCGTGCTCGGCCCGAACGGCGCCGGCAAGACCACCACCATCAACATGCTCGCAACCCTGCTGCGCCCCGACGGCGGCCGCGCCGAGATCTTCGGCCACGACGTCGTCCGAGAGCCGCAGGTCGTCCGCCAGCTCATCGGCGTCACCGGCCAGTTCGCGTCGGTCGACGAGACGCTCTCGGCGACCGAGAACCTCATCATCTTCTCGCGGCTGCTCGGCCTGTCGCGCACCGACGCGAAGCTCAAGGCGGCCGACCTGCTCGAGCGTTTCGCGCTGACGGATGCCGCAAAGCGGCCGCTCAAGAAGTTCTCGGGTGGCATGCGCCGGCGCCTCGACCTCGCGGCATCCCTCATCGCACAGCCCCCGCTCATCTTCCTCGACGAGCCGACCACGGGCCTGGACCCCCGCACCCGCGGCCAGATGTGGGACACGATCCGCGAGCTCGTCGCCACGGGCTCGACCGTGCTCCTCACGACCCAGTACCTCGACGAGGCCGACCAGCTGGCCGACCGCATCGCGGTGATCGACCGCGGCCGCGTCGTCGCCGAGGGCACGGCCGACGAGCTCAAGTCGTCGGTGGGCACCTCCAGCCTGCAGCTGCGGATCGCGGATGCCGCCGACACGGCCGACGCGCTGCGCGCGATCGAGCAGGTGCTCGGCGTGCGCGGAACGCTCTCGCCCGAGGCATCCCGCATCACCGCCCCCATGGCCGACGCCGACCGCGTCGCCGACCTGCTCATCACGTTCCGCGAGGCGGGCATCCACCTCACCGAGATGAGCGTGCAGAAGCCGACGCTCGACGAGGTCTTCCTCACCATCACCGGCCACGATGCCGCCGACCAGGCGCCCGACGCGGCATCCGACTCTCAGAAAGAAGAGGTGCCCGCATGACCGCCATCGCCGCCACCCCGATCATCCCGGCGACCGAGCGTCGCCTGAAGAACCACACGTCGATCTCGCAGACGCTGCAGAACACGTTCACGATGGCCTACCGCGGCCTCGTGAAGATCCGCCGCACGCCCGAGCAGCTCATCGACGTCACGGTGCAGCCGATCATCTTCACGCTCATGTTCGCGTACCTGTTCGGCGGCGCCATCGCCGGAGACGTGCAGAGCTACCTGCCGGCGCTGATCCCCGGCATCCTCGTGCAGACCGTCATCACGACCTCGGTCGTCACCGGCACGCAGCTGCGCGAAGACATGGACAAGGGCGTGTTCGACCGCTTCCGGTCGCTGCCGATCGCGCGCATCGCGCCGCTGTCGGGGGCGCTCCTCGCCGACACCCTGCGCTACGCGATCGCCACGACCATCACGTTCGTCGTCGGCTTCATCATGGGCTACCACCCCGCCGGCGGCCTCGGCGCGGTCGTGATCGCGGCGCTGCTCGTGATCGCGTGCTCGTGGGCGATCAGCTGGATCTTCGCGTTCTTCGGCGTCATCGCCCGCACCGCCGCGAGCGTGCAGGGCATCTCGATGCTCGTGCTGTTCCCGCTGACGTTCCTCTCGAACGCGTACGTGCCGGTCGACACGCTGCCGTCGTGGCTCGCGTGGTTCGCGAACGTCAACCCGATCTCGCACCTCGTCACAGCGGTGCGCGACCTTGCGAACAACGGCGTGTTCGGCGTCGACGCCTGGGTGTCGCTCCTCGGCGCCGCGGTGATCGTCGCGATCTTCGCGCCGCTCACCGTGCGCGCCTACATGCGCAAGGCATAGCCCGGCGCCCGTCGAGTGGATGCCTCGGCCGGTCGCCCTCGCGGACGACCGGCCGTCTCGCGCGGCGTGCGCGAGCGCGCCACTTTGCGGCGAACGCTGCGCGAATATGCGCAGCGTTCGCATCGAACTGCAGCGCTCGCGGTGCGGACCTCGACACCACGACCTTTCGCGACGGGTCAGACCTCGTCGAGGAGCGCCGCGAGCTCGTCGAGAGTCGGGGTCGCGGCATCCGTCGCGGCATCCGTCGTGGTGGACTCGGCATCGATCTGTGCGCGCACGCGGCGCAGATACGGGTCGGTCTCGTCGGCGCGGCCGCGCAGCGCCGCCGCCCGCCGCAGCGCCCCGGCGGCGAGCAGGGGGCGGCCGGTCGCCGCGAGCCATCCGGCGATGCTCAGCGCGACGTCGGCCAGGACCGGCTGATCGCCCGAATGCACCGCGGCGGGGATCGCCGCCCGCAGCAGCTCGCGGGCCTCGCCCGGCCGATCCAGCAGGAGCATCGCCTGGGCGCGCTTCGAGTTCGCCATCGCGATCAGCTGCTCGGGGTATCCGGGATCGAAGCTCACGACCACGCGGTCGAGATGCCGCAGCGCCGCCTCGCCGTCGCCCACCGCGATCTCGAACAGTCCCGCGTTCAGCTCGGACTGGCTGATCGCGCGCTGCGACCCGTCGGCGCGCGCGAGCCGGTCGATGTCGGCGATCTCGGCGCGCGCTTCGTCGATGCGGCCGAGTCGCGCGAGCAGTGACACGCTCTGCGACCGCTGCTGCAGGCGGTCGACGACCGATGTGAGCCCCGCGAGCTGCTCGGTCGAGGCCTGCGACACCGCGAGCGCGTCCTCGAGCCGCCCCTCGAGCATGAGCCACTCCGAGCGCATCTGGCTCGCGAACGCGATGCCCCACACGTCGCCGAGGTCGTGGAACATGCTCAGGGCCCGCTCGCTCTCGACCCCGAGCACGTCGTTGTCGCCGTTGTTCTGCGCGATCGCCGATCGCAGCAGGGCGACGAAGGCGTGCGTCCACGCGGGGGCTCCTGCGGGGGCGTCGCCGAGCGTGAACTCGCGCGTCCACATCCCGCCGTCCGCCCGGTCGCGCAGGGCGCCGTCGATCGCGCGCAGCAGCGGGCCGAGCGCCGAGGTGAGCTCGGACGGATGCGCCGTCGCAGCGGCGAGCAGGGTCTCTTTCCGCTCGTCGAACGCCGCGAGGGCGCGGGCCTGCGCCGCGGCAGAGTCGGCGGCGCCGAACCCGCTGAACAGCATCCCCACGCTTGCAACGACCACGGCGGCTTCCGAGTCCAGCCCGTCGCCCGGATCGAATCGCGTGACGCCGGTGACGATGTCTTCGAAGCGCTCGCGCATCATCCAGCCCCACACGCTCGCCCGCACGAGGTCTGTGCCGGTCTGGCGCAGGTCGGCCTGCTCGCCCGACGCGCGCAGCGCCGCCGACAGGTTCTCCTCGTTGGTGTCGAACCACGCGAGACCCTCGCGCACGCGGGGCCCGCGCAGGGTCGCGTCGCGAGCGAGGGCGAGCTCGGCCATCGTGCGCGCCTGAGCCGCGCGGAACCGCGCCTCGTCGCCCTCGGCACGCAGCCGGTCGACGCCGTACTCGCGCACCGTCTCGAGCACGCGGAAGCGCCCGTGGTCGCGTCGCACGAGCGACCGATCGACGAGCGCGTCGAAGGCCGCGGCATCCAGCCCGAACCATCGGCCCGCGATCTGCGCGTCCGCCGCGTCGAGCCCGTCGGGGAAGACTGCCATTGCGCGCAGCGCGTCGCGCTCGGGGCCGCTCAGGGTCTCCCAGCTCCAGTCGATGAGGGCGCGGAGGGTGCGGTGCCGCGGCTCGACCGCGCGGGGTCCTGCGTCCAGCAGCGCGAACCGGTCGTCCAGGCCCGCGGCGACCTCGGCGAGCGTGAGGGTGCGCGTCTTGGCCGCGGCCAGCTCGAGCGCCAGGGGCAGGCCGTCCAGACGCCGCACGATGCTCGCGACGAGCGTCTCGTCGGCATAGTCGGGACCTGACCCGCGCGCCGCGCGCACGCGCCGCGAGAACAGCTCGACCGCATCGGTCTGCGGCAGCGGACCCAGGTCGACGAACGCCTCGCCCGGCACGCCGAGCGGCTCGCGGCTGGTCGCCAGGATGCGCGCGCCCGGCACGGCGCGCAAGAGCTCGAGCGTCACGCGCGCGGCTTCGAGCGCGACGTGCTCGCAGTTGTCGAGCACGAGCAGCAGCTCACGTCCGGCGAGGGCCTCGATCGCGCGATCGCGCGGGGTGGCGGCCTGCACGGGGGCGGTCGAGTCGACACGGATGCTGCGCCCCACCGCGCCCGCGACCGCGGCCCACACCTCGCCATCTGTCGCCGGGGCGAGCTCGACCACGATCGCATCGGCGTGGTGGCGGGCGGTCTCGAGGGCGAGCGTCGTCTTGCCGGCGCCGCCCGGCCCGACGAGGGTCACCAGGCGCGCCTCGCCGAGCTGGAGCGCGATCAGGTCGAGCTCGCGACGTCGCCCGACGAGCGGGGTCAGCGCGGCGGGCACGGCAGAGGCGTGCGTGGCCGAGGCCTCGGAGACCGGCGGCGCCGCGGAGATCGCCGCCCCGGCCCCCGGCGCGGCCGAGCCGCCGCGCGCGAGCCGCTCGGCGTGGGCGCGGTCCTCGAGGAGGTCGCGCGTGAGCCAGTCGAACCCGTCGCCCGCCGTCCACGGGTCGCCCGTCCACAGCGCGAGCGCATCGCGGGCGAGCGCGGCCGCCGAGATGGGGTCGGCGCCTGCGCGGGCTGCGGCGACGAGGTCCTGGAACCGCGTCAGGTCGACGTCTTCGCGCGTGAGCGCGAGCCGATACCCGCCGGGCGCGGCCTCGATCGTGCCCGCGGGGAGCGCCCGCCGCAGGCGCGAGGCGAGCGACTGCAGCGCCGCGCGCGGGTCTTCGGGCGGATCGTCCGGCCACACGTCCTCGGCGAGGGCGCGATAGCCGACCGTGGTCCCGGCGTCGATCGCGAGCCGCAGCAGCAGGGCCTCTTGCCCGCGTCCGCGCACCGGCGCGGGCCGGTCGCCCGCGTCGATCGCGAGCCCCCCGAAGAACCTCAGTCGCACGCCCTCAACCCTAGGCGTGCCGCGATGCCGTGCGAGCGATGCGGCGGGTTGCGGATCGTCCGACGCTACCGGCCCTCGAGTTGGCCGTGCTCGGCCGCGGTGACGGTCTCGTACGAGGCGCGCACGATGTCTTCGAGCACCGCGAGGTCGATGTCGTCGAGGTTCTTGAGGTAGAGGCACACCCGTCCGGTTGTGTGCGGTCCGAGCCGTGACAGGGCGTCCGCGTGCGAGTCGATCCCCTCGGCGAGGTACACGACCGTCGACGGACGCCGGGGCGCGAACCCCGCGGCGCCGGTCTGTCCGCCGCCCGACGCCGAGTCGTAGTGGTGCAGGCCGAAGCCCACGATGCCCGGATGCCACATCTCGGGCTCTTCGCCGGTGACGCGCCGCATGAGGTCGACGAGGGTCGCGGCATCCCTTCGTCGCACGGCGGGCACGACCTGCGCGATGAACTCGTCGACGTCCTGCCCGGTCCGTCTCATCAGACGCCTCCGCAGCCTGAGCTTCTGCTGAGTCTCGATACAGCGCCTTCGGCGCCACTCGACCTTGCCCCGTGTCGCATCAACGCTCCTTCGGAGCATTGCCCCGACCCGCGGCAACCTTCGCGGCGCGCTTGTGCTCGCGCACGAGGGTGAGCGACTCCGGCGAGACGATGTCGGCGACGCTGCGGTGCGAGCCCTGCTCGCCGTAGGGGGCGGATGCCTCGCGCCATCCTTCGCCGGTGAAGCCGCACTGCTTGCCGAGGAGCGCGAGGAAGATCTTCGCCTTCTGCTCGCCGAAGCCGGGGAGCGCCTTCAGCCGCTTCAGCACCTCTGCGCCCGACGGCTCGCCCAGGGTCCAGATCGCGGCGGCGTCGCCGCCCCAGTCGCGGATGAGCGCGCCGCACAGCGCCTGCACGCGCGCGGCCATCGAACCGGGGAAGCGGTGCACGGCGGGGGTCTGCGAGAACAGTCCGGCGAAGGCCTCGGGGTCGTAGGCGTCGAGGGTCGCGGCATCCAGCGATCCGGCGCGCTCGCGGATCTTGAGGGGGCCCGCGAACGCCGTCTCCATCGCGACCTGCTGGTCGAGCAGCATCCCGATCAGCAGCGCGAGCGGGTCGTCGGTGAGCAGGCGGTCGGCGGCGTCGTCTCCGGTGATGTGCAGGGCCATGTGCCCAGTCTGCCAGCGGCGACCTCCGCCAGACATGCGCTGGTGGGCGTGATGACCTGTCGAGAACTGCAGGCGGGCGATGCCGCGCAGGTGCGCGATGCGTTCGTTTCGGATGCCGCAGAGATGAGCCGTCAGGGAGACGTCGACGCGACTGGCGATTGACCAGGGGCCCCCGTGATGTGGAGGGCCATTCGACCAGGTTCGCACCGGAGGTCCGGGAAAGCGCGCTTGACATGCATACTAGTTAGGCAGATAATCTAGTTATGCAGGTGAAGCACGATTCATCGGGCCCGACTCGAGAGTGGCCCAGTGATTGGATGCGAGCAATACTCGGAGCGGTGACTCTTCGCGCATTGGAGCACGGGCCGTCCTACGGGTACGCCATCATCACTGAACTCGAAGCCAGCGGAATGGGCGCCGTGAAGGGTGGCACGCTGTATCCGCTTCTGACCCGCTACGAATCGGCTGGGCTCGTCGCCGTTGAATGGCGACCGGGAGAAGCAGGGCCGGGGCGCAAGTTCTTCTCCCTCACCGAGTCCGGTCACCGCGAGTTGGAGCGAATGCGAGAGGAATGGGCGCGCTTCACCACGATCAGCAACGACTACCTCGCGAGCGTGCGAGCAGTAAGGACCGACGAGCAATGAACACGATCATGACCGACAAGACCTGGATCGATCTGTTCGTCGTCGAACTCCGCCTGCGCCGCGTGCCTGGTTCAGCGATCGGGGATGCGGTCGCCAGCGTTCGGGAACTGCTGGCTGATTCTGGGCAAAGTGCTGAGGAGGCCTTTGGGTCCGCACGGGAGTACGCGGCCTCACTTGATCTTCCCGTCGTGAATCCTCGACAGCGAGCTTTGCAGGTCGTGTTCCTGCCGGTTCTTGGTCTGTTCGCATTCCTGGTGTTCGCAGTGGCGAGTACCGCCTGGTTCGCGGGCGATCTCGTGCTGCTCTCGGTCCCCCAAGCGGCTCTGCTGGCGATCCCGGTGCTTCTGACAGTGATGTTCTCCTTCCCGTTCTACCCGCGCGCAGTCTTCCCACAGCGCTGGATCCCCTCCGCGCTGATTCTGGTGGCGGGATTGGTCAGCGCCGTAGCCGCGCTCTTCGCGCCGTCCACTGCGGATGACGCTTGGTTGGCTTTCTCCGCGTTGCCGCTGCTGATCGGCACGATGACCGTGCTCGTCATCCTGTCTGTTGTCGGAACCATCGCGACCATCAGAGGTGACGACGGGGACGAGATCATCGACCCGTCACGAGCACGGCAGCAGACGAAGCCGCGACAGGGGAGGCGGGCATTCCTCATCTTCGTCAACTGGCTCTTTCCCCTCCTGGCCATCGTCATCTTCGCCATGACGTGGGGATTCGCCCTCCTGCGCCCCTGATCATCGCCGGAACCGAAGATCCCACCCTGATCGAGCCTCATCGGGACAAGGTGCCCATCTCGGGTGCCTGAGCACGACACGGCCAACGCACCTGCTGGTGCGCCGCGCCGACCGCGTGATCGAACTGCACGACGGGCGTGTCACGTCCGAGACGCGGGGAACGGATGACGCCGCCCCCGATTCCCCGTCTGCTACTTGAGCGCCGCCCTCGCGCCGAGGCATCCGTTGTCCCGAAAGAGCCCCTTCATGTCGGGTCAGGGGTCGCCGGCATCCGCCCCTGGCCCCTTACCGGCGGATGGGAGGATAGACGTGTGCGCGACACCTCCGACACCTCCGACACCTTCGCCGCCCACGCCCGCCGCGCCCGCGTCGCCGTGGCGGGCGGGGGCGTCGCCGGGCTCGTCGCGGCGCTCGAATGCGCGAAGGTCGGCTCGCACGTCACCCTGATCGAGGCCGGCGACCGCCTCGGGGGCACGATCGGCTCGGCCGAGATCGCGGGGGCGCGGATCGACCTCACGGCTGAGGGCTTCCCGGCCGGAGCTGCCCCCGTGCGCGCGCTCGCGGGCGAGCTCTCGCTCCCGGTAGTGCCCGTGACCGGCGCCGATGTCGTGTGGATCGCGGGGCTGCCCTCGGGGTCGGCGCCGCTGCCGGAGGCGACTCTGGTCGGGATTCCCGAGAACCCGTGGCACGAATCCGTCCGCGCCATCATCGGGTGGAGCGGGGCGTGGCGCGCGTACGTCGACCGCATCCGCCCGCCCATGACGATCGGCAAGGAGCGCAGCCTCGGCCGCCTCGTGGGCTCGCGCATGGGCCAGACCGTGCTCGAGCGCCTCGTCGCACCGCTGTCGATAGGGACGTACGGCATCCACCCCGACGACGTCGACGTGGATGCCGCAGCTCCGGGCCTCAACGCGGCTCTCACGCGCAACGGGTCGCTGGCCGCCGCCGTCGCGCAGCTGCGGCCCGAGGCGCCGGCGCCGCTCGCGACCGTCGACGGCGGCATGGCGCGACTGATCGACGCCTTGCAGGCACGGCTGGCAGAGCTCGGCGTCGAGGTGCGCACCGGGGTCCGGGTGACCTCCCTCGCCGCGCGCGGCGGGCGCTGGATCGTCGAGACCGCCCCGAGCGAGTCGTCCCCGGCCGCCTCCGATCCGGCGCGAGAACAGGCGACGGATGCCCCGCCCGAGCCGTTCGACGCCGTCATCGTCGCGACACCCGAGGCCACCGCGCGAGCCCTGCTCGCCCCCGTCGTGGCGGGCCTGGACTCGCATCCGGCCCCGACGACGTCGCTGGAGCTGGTCACCGTCGTGTTCGACGCTCCCGGGCTCGATGCTCCCGCTCCCGCATCCGCCGCCGCGGCCACCGCGGTGTACACCGTCCCCGGCAGCCGCCGCGCGACCAGGCTGCTCGTGCTGTCCCGCCGCCACCCGGCGCTGGCCGCAGCCACCGGGTCCCACGTGGTGCGCGTGACCTTCGGCGCACCCGGCGAGCGCCCCGCGACCGAGGGGCTCGACGACGCCGAGGCGTTCGCGGTCGCGGTGGCCGAGGCATCCGCGATGCTCGGTATCGACCCCGCCTCGATCACCGTGCGTGGCGCGCACCGCGTGCGCGCGGAGCTTCCCCGCCCGGAGTCGGCGATCGGCCGCGCCGAGTCCAACGCCGCCGCGCGGCACACGGTGGCCGGTGTCGCGGGGCTCGGGGTCGTGGGGGCGTGGCTGTCGGGCCCGGGACTCGCACAGGTCGTGCTCGATGCCCGCGAAGAGGCCGACCGTGTGCGCAGGGCGCTGCTGTGGGGCGACGCGCCGACGCAGTGAAGACGGCAGAATGATGGTTCCGGAGCCCGAAGTCAAGAGGATGCCGGAATCGGAATACAGGACTAACGTGGGCCGTGTCGAACACGCGGAAGACCGTCAGGAGACCTCATGAGGGGCAAGGCAGGACTCGTCATCGGACTCGCGGTGGGTTACGTCCTCGGCACACGTGCCGGGCGCGAGCGCTACGAGCAGATCAAGGCGCAGGCGGTCAAGGTGTGGAACACCAAGCCCGTGCAGGATCAGGTCGACAAGGTCAAGGACTTCGCGAAGTCGAGCGCGATGGCGCTGCCCAGCACCCTGTGGGACACCGCGGTCAAGGTCGGCAAGGCCGCCTCGAAGGGCACGCCCGGGCAGCGCGTGGACGCTGCGATCAAGGTGGGCAAGGACTCGGCCGACGATCTCGGCGCGGCGGCGGGGACGTCGGCGCGCGCGGTGAAGGACGCGGCCGAGGACGCGCTCGACGACGTGTCGAAGGCCGTCAAGGGCCTCGCCGACGACGGGCAGTGACGTGAGCGAGCCGCGCCGCAGTCGCGACCGCGCCGACGACAGCCTGCTCACGCTGCTCGGCGACATTCCCGAACTCGTCCGCAATCTCGTCATCGCCGAGGTCGACGCGGCGAAGGCGTGGCTCGCCAAAGCCGCGAAAGACGGCGGCTGGGGTGCGCTGTGGATCATCGCGGCACTGTTCGTGCTGTTCTGGTCGATCCCCGCCCTCGGCGCCTTCCTCATCGCCGGGCTCTCGTCGTGGTGGCCGGTGTGGGCTTCGGCGCTGTTCGTGTTCGGTTTGACGCTCGTCGTGGCGATCGTGCTGGCCCTCCTGGGCGTCTTCCGATTCCGCAGGCTCGCCAAGCGGCAGAATCCGGTGCAGTCGATCGCCCAGGACGTGAGAGAGGTTCGCGATGAGTTCTGACCTGTCGCCCAGCGACCCCGGCGTACCCCGCACCGTGGTGCCGTCGGGCATCGCAGACCCGGTCGAGCGTGCGCGCGCCGAACTCAAGGCGGCCCTCGCCGCGATCGACGAGAAGGCGAACGTGCCCAGGCGCCTCGAGCGCGCGATCGACCGCAACCTCAGCAAGGCGCGTGCCTTCCAGCGCCGCAGTCCCGCGCTCGCGACGGCCGCGGTCGTCGCAAGCGCTGCCGCGGTCGGCGCGATCGTATGGGCGGCGGTGCGCGCGTACACGCGCCGCTGAAGCCGGATGCCGCGGCATCCGCCCGGGGGTCTTTCCGTGATCTGCCCGTGATCATACGGCGCGCAGTCCCGGGGTATGCTCAGGAACAAGCAGTGCGATGGAGCGATGCTGCCGATGCGTGCAACCGCAGATCCCGTACGGTTTCGCAGAGCGTCGGCTGCTCGATTTCGGGGTGGCCGGCGATGGACCACCAGCCCCTTCGGATACCCCCCCACACCATGAACGCAGCAGCAAAGCCGACGCCCGAAAAGCCCCTCACCGGGTGGCGCGTTCTCGTACCCCGGGGCGGCCCGTGGGGTGACTCGGTCGCGGCGACCCTGCGCCGTCAGGGGGCGACGCCGGTGGTCGCGCCGCTGATCAACTTCGCCCCGACGAACGACCTCGACACGCTCGAGAAGGCGCTCACCGACCTCGCTGAGGGCGTATTCGACTGGCTCACCGTCACCAGCGCCACCACCGTCGACGTGCTGTACGCCTACCGTGCGATGATCCCCGCCAAGACGAAGGTCGCCGCTGTCGGTGAGACCACCGCCGCGGCGCTGCAGGCCATGGGCTTCCGCGTCGACCTGGTGCCCGACACCGACAACTCCGCCGCCGGCATGGCCGAGCAGATGATCGCGCTCGAGCCCGAGCCGCGTGACGTGCTGACCTTGCGCAGCGAGATCGCCAAGCCCCTGCTCACGCGTCGCCTCGAGGCCGCGGGGCACCGCGTGCGCAGCGTCATCGCGTATCGCACCGTGGGGGTGCCGGTCACCGACCGCATCGCGGCCGACGTCGAGAGCGGGCGCATCAACGCGATCCTCGTCACCAGCGGCTCGGTGGCCGAGCAGGTCAACCTGCAGTTCCCCGACCTGCCCGCCTCGACCGTCATCGCCGCGATCGGCCCCCGCACCGCGAAGGACGCCCGGCGCGCCGGACTCTCGGTCGACGTGGTCGCCGAGACCCAGACCGTCGACGCCCTCATCACCGCCGTCGCGCAGTTCTCGCTGCCGCACGCGGCCGACGAGTTCGCTCCGCCCACCGGTATGCTCCCGCGCATCGAGCGCTGACGCGGGCGGGCCGCCTCGCGCGGGTGAGTGGGACGGCTGGCGAACGCACGCTCGCACGTGCCCTAGCCTGGACGGATGCCGTCCCCACCCCGCGTCGTCGTGCTCGCCGGAGGCGTCGGAGGCTCGAAGTTCACACTCGGGGTCCGCGGCGCACTGGCCGCGCGGGGGGTGGCCGACACCGCCGCGCAGCTCACGGTCGTCGTCAACACCGGCGACGACCTGTGGCTGTCGGGTGTGCGGCTGCAGCCCGACGTCGACTCGATCGTTTACGCGCTCGCCGGGGTGAACGACACCGTGCGCGGATGGGGCCGCACGGGCGACACCGAACGGGCAGGCCACGAACTGCAGGAGTGGGGCGCGGGCTGGCCGTGGTTCACGCTCGGCGACCTCGACCTCGGCACGCACCTCGCGCGCACCGGCTGGCTGCGCGAGGGCTTTTCGCCCACCGAGGTGATCGAGCGGATGTCGCACCGCTGGCCCCTCGGAGCGCGCCTGCTTCCGATGACCGACGCCGAGGTCGACACCACCGTCACCGTGCGCGACGCGGCCTGCGGCCAGCAGCGCGACCTGCACTTCCAGGAGTGGTGGACGCGGCACCGCGCGACCCTCGAGCCCGTCCGCTTCACGAATCCGGGCGTCGAGGCGGCAGTCCCCGCGCCGGGAGTGCTCGACGCGATCGCCGCGGCCGACGTCGTGCTGCTCGCCCCCTCCAACCCGGTCGTGTCGATCGGTCCGATTCTCGCCGTGCCCGGCATCCGCGACGCCCTTCGCGCGACGCGCGCGCCCGTCGTCGGGGTCTCCGGCATCATCGGCGGACAGGTCGTGCGCGGCATGGCCGACGTGTGCCTGCGGGCGATCGGCGTCGAGACGTCCGCCGCCGCCGTCGCGGGGCTGTACGGAGCGCGCGCAGGTGCCGGGCTGCTCGACGCGTGGCTCATCGCCGAAGAGGACGCGCACCTCGCTCCCGAGGTCGACGGGCTCGGCATCCGCCCGCTCGTCACGCCCCTGTGGATGACGGATGCCGCCACCTCTGCCGCGCTCGGCGAGGCCGCGCTCGCCGCGGCGGGGGTCTGACGTGCCTGACCTGGCCTGGTGGGCCTGGGCGCTGCTGTGCCTTGCGGCGATCGTCGTGGGCGTCTCGAAGACGGCGGTGCCGGGCGCGAACGCGATCTCGGTGGCGATCTTCGCGGCCCTGCTGCCGGCGCGCCAGTCGACCGGCGCGCTGCTGGTGCTGCTCCTGGTGGCGGACCTGTTCGCGATCGTCGCCTACCGTCGGCACGTCGATTGGGCCACGCTGCTGCGGCTCGCGCCGGCCGTCGTGGCCGGCCTGCTCCTGGGCGTGCTGTTCCTCGCCTTCGCCGACGACGAGGGCGTGCGGCGGGTGATCGGTGCGCTGCTGCTGGCGGTGATCGCCTTCACGCTCGGGTGGCGGCGGCTGCGCCGGGCCGTCGAAGACCCCGGGCCGCATCGCCTGGCGGCGGCCACCTACGGCACCCTCGGCGGGTTCACCACGATGGTGGCCAACGCGGCCGGCCCCGTCATGTCGATGTACTTCCTCGCGGCGCGGTTCCCGGTGAAGCTGTGGCTGGGCACCGCGGCGTGGTCCTTCTTCCTGATCAACGTCTCGAAGCTGCCGTTCTCGATCGGGCTCGGGCTCATCACGCCGTCCGGCCTGCTGCTCGATCTGGTGCTCGTGCCGCTCGTGGTCGCCGGGGCCCTGTCGGGCCGGTGGCTCGCCGGCCGTCTCGACCAGAGGCTGTTCGAGCGCCTGGTGATCGGCTTCACCGTCGTCGGCGCGTTGTACCTGCTGCTCGCGCCGTAACCAGGCAGCTTCTTTGGGCGGCGGCGGTGTGCTGCTGCGCAGTCACGTTCTGCCGGCGCGCGGGGCCGCCGACTCGCGGTTCGGGATCGCGGAGCGCAGGGACGGGGTGCGAAGCTGCCAGGACGGTGCCTACGCAGGATGGGCGGCGAGGAGCGCGGCGGTGCGTGGGCCGAGGCCGAGGGCGCGGGCTGCGTCAAGCTGCGCGACGGTGTCGACGTCGTGGCGGAGGGTCGAGGCATCCGTCACCGAGAGTGCCGCCGCGCCCAGCGCGAGGTGCTTCGCGAACGAGCCCTCGCCGAACGCCGACGTCCAGGGGATCGCTGGCGCGGCGGTCAGCAGCGTCGTGCCGGTGCCGTCGGCGTCTGCGACGACGGCGCGTGCGAGGCCGCGCGCTTCACGCAGCGCCGCGGCGAGGTCGGCGGGGCGAAGCGCCGGCAGATCTCCGAGCAGCGCGGCGCGCGGGGTTCGTTCGTCGACCGCGGCGACGCCGGCGGCGATCGCCGGGTTGAGCCCGCCGGGCGAGGGCTCAGGGACGAAGCGCAGGCCGCGGATGCCGGCTGCCTCGAGCGCCAGCCCGCCGTCGTCGCCCACCACCACGACCTGCCGCACCACCTCACACGCCGCGACGGCCGCGATCGTGTCCAGTGCGATCGCCCTCGCGAGCGCCTGCCGGTCGACGCCGGGGATGGCGAGGCGCGATTTTCCGCGGGCGGCGGGCTTCACCGGGATGACGACGGCCCAGCCGGGTCGGCCGAACTCCTCCGAATCGGCGTGCGCGGGCCCCGAAACAGCCGGATCCGGGCCATTCACCGCCGAATCGGAGGAGTTCTGCAGACGAGCGTCGCTCACGCCCCGAACCGGGCGCGCAGGCGGGGCAGGATCTCGGCGCCGTACATCCGCAGGAACGCGGCCTGGTCGGCTCCGGGGTCGTGGAACACCAGGTGCCGGAAACCCAGGTGCACGTACTCGGCGATCCGCTCGACGTGCTCGTCGGGGTCGGTCGAGACGATGAACCGCGACGCGGCCCGCTCGATGGGCAGCTGCTCGCCGAGCCGCTGCATGTCGATCGGGTCGTCGACGCCCATCTTCTCTTCGGGCGACAGGGCGAGCGGGGCCCAGAACCGCGTCTTCTCGAGTGCCTCCTCGAGGGTGGGTGCGAACGAGACCTTGACCTCCATGAGCGTGTCGATCGCGTCGGGCGACCGGCCGGCCTTCTCGATCCCCTCGTTGAGCGCCGGCATGAGCGTGTCGGTGTACAGCTCGGGCTTCTTGCCGCTGGTGGTGATGAATCCGTTCGCGATGCGGCCGGCGAGCCTCGTGGCTGCCGGCCCCGCGGCGCCGATGTAGATCGGCACGGGTGCGGGCAGCTTGTCGTAGATGGTGACGTTGCGGGTGTGGTAGAACTCGCCGTCGAAGGTGACGCGGTCCTCGGACCACAGCCGCCGGATGAGGCCGATCGCCTCTTTCAGCCGGCGGAAGCGCTCGGGCGGGTCGGGCCACGCGATGCCGAGGTTGGCCTCGTTGAGCGCCTCGCCCGTGCCGACGCCGAGGATCACGCGCTCGGGATACATCACCCCGAGCGTCGCGAAGTCCTGCGCGACCACGGTCGGGTTGTATCGGAACGTGGGGGTCAGCACCGACGTTCCGATCAGCACGCGTGAGGTTTTCGCCCCGAGCGCGCCGAGCCACGGGACCGATGCCGGTGCGTGGCCGCCCTCGTGCAGCCACGGCTGCAGGTGGTCCGACACGAACACCGAGTCGAAGCCCATCTCTTCGGCGAGGATCGCGTAGTCCAGCAGCTCGGTCGGCCCGAACTGCTCGGCCGATGCCTTGTATCCGAAGCGCAGGGGGATGGTCATGACACTCCTCTCGCCGCGCGCCGTGCGCGGCTCGTTGCGAATTCGGATCCGTCCGCGCGAGCAAGCCGTGCGCGGAACGCGTCGACGGTGCCCGGCCACAGCAGCGTCAGCCGCCCCGACCGCTCGTCGACGTACCAGTTGCGGCATCCGCCGGTGATCCAGGGGGTGGATGCCGCGGCATCCGCGATCTCGTCGGTGTACGCGGCTTCAGCGCCGGGGTCGAGCCGCAGCACGCCCCCCGCCCGGTCGCGGGCGACCAGGCACCGCACCGCGTACGCCGCCTGCTCTTCGATCATGAGGATCGAGGACGAATGGCCGAGGGCGGCGTTGGGCCCGTCGAGGATGAACAGGTTCGGAAAGCCCGACACGACGGTCGACCCGAACGAGGTCATGCCCTCGAACCAGTGCACCGCGAGCGACTCGCCGCCCTCGCCGTGCACGAGGTCGGCGTACGGCTGGCGGGTCGTCGCGAACCCGGTCGCGAGCACGAGCGCATCGGCTTGGTGCCGCGAGCCGTCGGCGGCGACGAGGGTGCGGCCTTCGACCCGCGCGAGCGCCGATGGCACGAGGCCGATCGCCCCCGTGGCGAGGGCGGGGTAGAAGTCGTCCGACAGCAGCACGCGCTTGCACCCGAACGCGTAGCCGGGCGTGAGCCGGGCGCGCAGCGCGGGGTCGGGAACCTGCGCGTCGAGGTGTGCGAGGGCGATGGCCTTGGCGGTGGCGGATGCCTCGGCATCGCCCGACCGCGACGCGAAGCGCGCCTCGCCTTCGGCGTAGAGGTCCGCGCGCAGCCGCGCGAGTTCGCCGGGGTGGGTCGCGAAGCGCTCGCGCTCGGCGTCGGAGTACGCGTGGGCTCCGCGCGGCACGATCCACGCCGGCGTGCGCTGGAAGAGCGTGACCCGGCTGGTGCGGGCGAGCTCGGGGGCGAGCTGCACGGCGCTCGCGCCGCTGCCGACGACCGCCACGTGCAGGCCCGCGAGGTCGGCGTCGTGATCCCAGCGGGCGGAGTGGAAGAGGGGGCCGGGGAAGGTCTCGAGGCCGTCGATGTCGGGAATGCGCGGCTCGGTCAGCCGACCGCACGCGAGCACGAGCGCGGACGCGGCGATCGCCCCGGCCGGGGTCTCGACGCGCCAGAGATCGGCCTCGTCGTCCCACCGGGCCCCCGTCATCGGCGTTCCCAGGCGCAGGCGGTCGCCGAGCCGTTCGGCGGCGGCGACGTCGCGGAGGTAGCTTCGGATCTCATCGCCGCGCGCGTACAGCCCCGACCAGCCCGGGTTGGGGTGGCTCGCCAGACCGTACAGGTGCGCGGGCACATCGCACGCGACGCCGGGGTAGGTGTTGTCGCGCCAGGTGCCGCCGACGGATGCCGCGCGCTCCAGGATCACGAAGTCGTCGCGGCCCGCGCGCCGCAGCGCGATCGCCATCGCAAGCCCCGCGAACCCCGCTCCGACGATCGCGATCTCGACCCGCTCGCCGCGAGGGCCCTCGGTCCCCGCCGGTCGCGCAGCCGCCGCGGGTTTCCCCGCCGGTCGAGTAGCCGCCTCGGTTTTCCCCGCCGGTCGCGTAGCCGCCGTGGGTTTCCCCGCCGGTCGAGTAGCTGCCGCAGGCGGCGTATCGAGACCCTGCCCGCAAGGGGGGTCGGTGTCCGTCGGTCGAGTAGCTGCCGCAGGCGGCGTATCGAGACCCTGCTCGCGAGGGGGGTCGGTGTCCGCCGGTCGAGTAGCCGCCGCAGGCGGCGTATCGAGACCCTGCCCGCGAGGGGGGTTGGTGTCCGTCGGTCGAGTAGCTGCCGCAGGCGGCGTATCGGGACCCCGCTCGCGAAGGGCGTCGGGGTCGAGGTCCCCGGTGCGGATGGTCTCGATACGCTCGCTGCGCGAGCTACTCGACCGGCGGGGTTCGTCGCTGCGCGAGCTACTCGACCGGCGGGGTTCGTCGCTGTGCGGGCTGTTTGACTGGCGGGGTTCGTCGCTGCGCGAGCTGTTTGACCGGCGGGGTTCGTCGCTGCGCGAGCTGTTTGACCGGCGGGGTTCGTCGCCCCGAGGGCTGTTCGACTGGCGGGGTTCGTCGCTCATCGCGCGCTCGCACTGCGGTAGTCGGTCGTGCGCAGGCGGAACGGCCGGAACAGCCGCGCGGCGAGGGTCGAGGCATCCGTCACCGGCAGTTCCTGGCCGAACTCGATGCCCGCCTCGGGCTTCACGCGCCCGTCGAGCAGGGTGCCGCCGAGGTCGTCGCCGCCGGCCTGCAGCAGCACCGCGGCGGCCTGGCGGCCGACGCGGGTCCACGGGATCTGCACGTGGGGGATGCTGCCGCTCAGCGCCAGTCGCGAGACGGCGACCATCGCGCGGTGCTCGTCGATCGCGGCGCGGCCGTCGACGAGCGGGACCCCGCCCGCGGGCCCCGGAAGGGGGATCGGCACGAACTCGGTGAACCCTCCGGTGTCGGCCTGGATCTCGCGCAGGCGACGCAGGTGCGCGATGCGCTCGGCGGCGGTCTCGACGTGCCCGTAGAACAGCACCGACGTCGAGCGGAACCCCGCCCGATGCGCGGCCGTGATGCCTTCGATCCACCGGTCGATCTCGAGGTCGCCGGGCGCGACCAGGCCGCGCACGCGTTCGCTCAGCACCTTGACCCCCGTGCCGGGCACGGTGTCGACCCCCGCCTCGCGCAGCGCCGCGAGCGCCCCGTCGAGGCCGAGGCCGCCGCGGTCGGCGAGGTCGCGGACGTCCTGCGGGCGGTACGCGTGCACGTGCATGCGCGGGGTCGCGGCCTTGATCGCGCGCGCGATGTCGAGATACGCCTGGGGCGCCTCGCCGAAAGGCAGCAGGCCCTGCACGCAGATCTCGGTCGCGCCGAGTTCCCACGCGTCGGCCGCGATCGCGGCGACGTCGTCGAGGTCGAACTCGTCGGGCGCGGTCGCGCCCGACGCGCGGAACCCGCTCGAGGTCAGGTTTCGGTTCACGACCAGGCTGACGGCCTCGCCCACCGTGTACCGCCGCACGTCGTCGGCGGTCGCAGCCAGCGCGTCGAGCCCGTCGCCGGTCGCGGTGAGCAGGGCGGCCCACTCCCGCTCGTCGAGCGCGAGGGGGTCGGATGCCGCGGCTTCTGCCAGCCGCCGGACCGATGCCGGAGCCGCGGCGAGGGGCGGAACCGGTGCCGCCGCTCGAGCAGCCGCCGCAGGCGGCGTATCGAGACCCCGCCGACGAGAGGCGCTGGGTCCCGATCCGGCGTCGCTCGGGCCGGGGGTCTCGATACGCTCGCTGCGCGGGCTGCTCGACCGGCGGGGGGTGGTGTCGGAGTGGGACTCGGCGTCGCTCGGGTCGGGGGTCTCGATACGCCCGCTGCGCGGGCTGCTCGACCGGCGGGGGGTGGTGTCGGAGTGGGACTCGGCGTCGCTCGGGCCGGGGGTCTCGATACGCCCGCTGCGCGGGCTGCTCGACCGGCGGGGGGTGGTGTCGGAGTGGGACTCGGTGTCGGTCGGGCCGGGGGTCTCGATACGCCCGCTGCGCGGGCTGCTCGACCGGGGATCGCGGGCCAACCCGGAAACGGGATCGGCGAGCGCGGCCACCGGAGCCCGCAGGGCGGGGTCGAGCCAGGTCGCGGCATCCGTCACGAACTCCGGATGCGCCGTCAGGCGCTCCCGCAGCTCGAAGCCGAGCTCGGCTGTCATGCGGGCGAGGTCTTCGAGGTGCGGCCACGGGCGCTCGGGGTTGACGTGGTCGGCGGTGAGGGGCGAGACGCCGCCCCAGTCGTCGGCGCCGGCGCGCACGAGCAGCGCGAACTCGGCCGGGTCCGAGAGGTTCGGCGGCACCTGGATGCGCATGCGCGGGCCGAAGACGAGCCGGGCGACGGCGACGGCGGCGACGTACTCGAGCAGGTCGGCGTCGGGCGCGGCCTGCATCGCGGTGCGGGGCTTCGCGCGGAAGTTCTGCACGATCACCTCTTGCACGTGCCCCTGGCCGCCCACCGAGTGGCGCTCGTGCAGCTCGCGCAGGGCGATGAGCGACTCGGCGCGGTCGCGCACGGTCTCGCCGATCCCCACGAGGATTCCCGTCGTGAACGGCACCCGCTCGCGCCCGGCGTCGTCGATCACCCCGAGCCGCACCGCCGGATCCTTGTCGGGCGACCCGTAGTGCACCTGTCCCGGCTGTTCGAACAGGCGCCGCGAGGTCGTCTCGAGCATCATCCCCATCGAGGGGGCGACGGGCCGCAGCATCCGCAGCTCGTCCACCGACATCACGCCCGGGTTCGCATGCGCGAGCAGGCCGGTCTCGGCCGTCACCAGCGCCGCGACATGGGCGACGTACTCGATCGTCGAGGCGAACCCATGCTCGTCGAGCCACGCGCGCGCCTCGGGCCAGCGCTCCTCGGGGCGGTCGCCGAGGGTCAGCAGCACCTCTTTGCAGCCCATCGCCTGGCCCTGGCGCACGACGGCGAGCACCTGCTCGGGCGACATGTAGGCGGGCTTGTGCTTCTTCAGCAGCTGTCCGGGGGTGTCGACGAACACGCAGTAGTGACAGCGGTCGCGGCACAGGGTCGTGAGGGGCACGAAGACCTTGCGCGAATACGTGATGACGCCGGGGCGGCCCGCGGCGGCGAGGCCGCTGTCGCGGACGGATGCCGCCAGCCGCAGCATCCGCTCCAGATCGTCGTCTCGCGCGCCCAGCAGGGCGATCGCGTCGTCGACTCCCAGCCTCGCCCCGCGCTCGAGGCGATCGAGCACCGCGGAGGGCGCATCCGCGCGTTCAGGGTCGAGCGCGCCCACGCGCCCGGCGGCTCCGCGCGGCGCTTCAGCGACCCGGGGAGTGGACGTGGGAAGAGTCACCGATCCAGTCTCGCACTCGCCACGCGCACAGAGGCCTCGGTGGCCGAAGCCAGCGTGCCCGGATTGTTGCGCGTCTGTCATCAAAGCGACTGCGGTGGCTCACCGGCCGCTGGCAGACTAGGCGCATGGTGACTCTTCTGCTCGACTCGACGCGGCTCGAGATCGCGCTGTCGAGCCTCGAGCGGGCACTCGCCCACCGCAAGCAGAACGTGCTCGTCGAGCGGTCGGCGATCCGCAAGGTGCAGCTCACCGAAGACGCGTGGATGTGGCTGCGCGGCGTGCCCGCCCCCGGCACGCACCTGTGGGGCCTGGCGGCGATCGGCACGTGGAAGTCCCCCGGCGGGACCGATTTCGCGGTGCTGCGCCGTCACCGTGCGGGCGTGGTGATCGATCTCGAGGGGCATGAGGACTTCGATCGTGTGATCCTCACGACCCGGCACGGGCTCGCGCTCGTGCAGGCGCTGCAGCTCGACGGCGAGGCCCAGGCGGCCGATGTCGCCGAGATCGCCGCGGCGACCCTGCCGGTGCCCGTCCAGCCCGCGGGCAAGAAGAAGCCGCGCACCGCGCCGACTCCGGCCCCCGCGACCTAGCGGCGAGACACGCACGCGCCGAAAGGACGCGCTCTCTGATGAGAGCGACAGGTCGGCCTGGTCGCTACGCCACGTCGCGTCGCCAGCTCGCGAGGTAGCCGAGCACCAGCAGCACCACGGCGTACCCGAGCAGCACGAGACCGCCGACCCACCATTCGAGCGGGTCGGAGGATGCCCCGGCCCCGGGTCCGGCCGCGACCGAGAAGATGCTCGCGCCCACGAGCGTGTCGCTCGCCGCGCCCGGAAGGTAGCGCGTGACCGGCTCGAGCTGCTCGACGAACGCGGCGGCGGCACGTGCGACCGGCTCGAGGAACTGCGTGAACACCAGGACGCCCACGATCGCGCCGACCTGGTTGCGCACGAGCGCGCCGACGCCGATGCCCACGATGACCCACAGCACGTACGCGAGCACCATGCGGCCGATCATCGCCCACGTGTCGGCCGAGCCGAGGTCGGTGTCGAGCCCGTACGCGGCCAGGAGCCCGGCCGAGGGACCAACCGACGAGATCACGCCGATGACGCCGAACAGCACTCCGACGACGACGCCGATCGCCGTCTTCGCCCACAGCACGGTGCCGCGGCGGGGCGTGGCGAGGAAGGTCGGCGTGAGGGTCTTGTGGCGGAACTCGGCCGTCACCATGAGCGTGCCCATCAGCAGCGGGAAGACGTACCCGACCGCGGTCGCGGTGCTGTACAGCAGGGGGCTCAGCTGGTCCGAGGGCAGCACCGGACCCTCGCCGCCTCCGATCGAGCCCGTGCTCGACGCGGCGAGGGCGAACGCGAGCACCGTCGCAGTGAAGCCGACGTACGCGACGAGCACGATCGCGAGGATCCACCACATCGAGGTCGAGAACTGCTTCGTGAACTCCGAGCGGCTCGCGGCGACCAGGCTCATCGCTGCTCACCCCCCTCGTGCTCGCCGTGGCCGGCATGGTCGTCGGGCTCCCCGGGCTCGTCGGGGCGTGCGGGCTCGTCGGGGCTCGGGTCGGGGTCGGCTTCGACCGGTGTGCCGCCTCCGCCGGAGGCCGCGCCGTCGACGCTGTCGTCGAACGCCGCGAAGAAGCGGTCGGCCTCGCGGTCGGAGTCGGTCTTCACGTACTGCTCCCACGGGCGGTCGCTGTGCACAGGCGAGTCGTCGTCGAGAGGCTCGCCGGTTTCGCCGTCGTCGCGCGCGGGCCCGTCGCCGTAGCCGGATCCGGGTGCCTCGGCCTGCGAACCCGACCGGTCGGCGTCCTCGCCCGCGCCGCCGGACAGCTCTTCGTCGATCTCGCCGATCGCCTCGACGTCGGGGTCGGCATCGACCGGTGCGCGGTCTTCGGTCGGGGTGTCGCTCGCGACCGGTGCGCGCTCTTCGGTCGGGGTTTCCTCGGCGTCCGGTGCGCGGTCTTCGGTCGGGGTGTCGCTCGCGTCTGGTGCGCGGTCTTCGGTCGGGGTGTCGCTCGCGTCTGGTGCGCGGTCTTCGGTCGGGGTGTCGCTCGCGTCTGGTGCGCGGTCTTCGGTCGGGGTTTCGTCCGCAGCCGGTGCGCCGTCCTGCGCCGGGGTGTCGCCCGCGAGTTCTTGGTCGATCCGCCCGATCGCCTCGACGACGTCGTGCGCGTCGCCGGGAGCGTCGTCCGCTCCCGGCGTGGCCTCGGTCGCCCCGGTCCCGGCGACATCGGGGAAGCCGTCCGAAGCTGCTCCCTCGACCCACACCTCGTCATCGGCCCGCGACTCCTCGGCGGCGAGCCCGGCGGCGGCCACCGCCGCGGCGGAGGCGCCGGGCGCGGCGGCGGTCTCGCTGCCGAAGCCGCCCGCGAGGGCGGAGGCCTCAGACGCCTCGTCGTCCGCGTCGGTCGGGGGCTCGGCCTCGTCCGCGATGGCCGCGGCCTCGGCATCCGCATCGCCCGTCACGATCTCGGACGTCGTCTCGGAACCGGCCTCAGCGGCAGCTTCCGCAACTGCCGCAACCCCGGCGACCGCCGCGCTCGCGTGCACGCGGGCCCCGTTGACGAGATCGAGGAAGACCTCTTCGAGCGCGGGGCCGCGCCGCTGCAACAACGACAGTGCGACGCCCGCGGTGGCCGCGACGGCTCCGACCTGGGTGGGCTCGTGGCCGCGCACGGTGATGCCCGATCGCAGCAGCTCATGCGAGATCCCGGCCGTGTCGAGCGCGGCGGCCAGAGCCGCGCGATCCGGCGCGTCGACGACCGTGGTGTACTCCGACGGGTCGGCGAGCTCTTCCAGCCCGCCTTGGAAGACGAGCCGCCCGTTCGCGAGGATGAGCAGCGCGTCCACGGTCTGCTGCACCTCGGCCAGCAGATGCGACGACACGAGGATCGTGCGGCCCTCCCGGGCGAGCGTGCGAAGGAGCGACCGCATCCACTTGATGCCCTCAGGGTCGAGGCCGTTGGTGGGCTCGTCGAGAACGAGCACCCCGGGGTCGCCGAGCAGCGCGTAGGCAAGGCCCAGGCGCTGGCGCATCCCGAGGGAGTAGCCCCCGACCTTGCGGCCGGCGGCGTCGGCGAGGCCGACGAGTCCGAGCGCCTCGTCCACGCGTGCGTCGGGCAGCGACGCGGCGCGCGCGTATACCCGCAGGTGGTTCGCGCCGGTGCGCCCGGGGTGGAAGCTCGACGCTTCGAGCACGGCGCCCACGGTCTGCAGCGGATGCTTCAGCTTCGCGTACGCGACTCCGCCGATCGTCGCCCGCCCGGAGGTCGCCCGCACGAGCCCGAGGATGACGCGCAGCGACGTCGTCTTGCCGGCGCCGTTCGGGCCGAGGAATCCGGTCACGTGCCCCGGTTCAACCCGAGCCGACAGCTCTGACACCGCGGTGACGCCCCCGAACCGCTTGGTGACCCCAGAGAATTCCAGCACAAGTCCTTCGGGCATTCCCACCCTCTCGTCTTCGGGAGCCGTTTCCCATATCTTGGCGGAAACCGCGCGCGATCACAGCAAGGTGACCTGTCGCGCGCGCTGCGGCTGGGCGCGCCGAGCAGGTGCTCGCCAACCGCGCGGGCCGATAGCCTTCACTCGTGAGCGACACCTCGACACACGACGAACCGCGCGTGCTCGCGCGCGCGGCGCACGGACTCGGCCGACTGACCCTGAACCGCCCGCGGGCCATCAACGCGCTGGACCTGTCGATGGTGCAGGCCCTCACGGCGGCGTTGGAGCGATGGGAGCACGACTCCGACGTGCAGACGGTGCTGCTCGACGGCGCCGGCGAGCGCGGACTGTGCGCGGGCGGCGACGTGCGGGGGCTCTACGAGCAGATCGTGGGCGGCGACGCCGAGAGCGCGGCGGACTTCTTCCGCGCCGAATACTCCCTCAACGCGCGCATCGGCCAGTACCCGAAGCCGTTCGTCGCCCTCGCCGACGGCATCACGATGGGCGGCGGCATCGGCCTGGCCGGCCACGCCGGCATCCGCATCGTGACCGAGCGGTCGAAGCTGGCGATGCCAGAGACCCGCATCGGCTTCACCCCCGACGTCGGCGGCACGTGGCTGCTCTCGCGGGCCCCCGGGCGGCTGGGCGAGTATCTCGCGCTGACCGGCGCGACGATGGATGCCGCCGACGCGATCCACGCGGGCCTCGCCGACACCCTCGTGCCGTCCGAGCACCTCGACGACCTGCGCGACGCGCTCGAGACGCGCGCCGACCCCGGCAGCCCTGCCGAGCTCGTGCTGCTGTTCGACCAGACCCCCGAGCGATCGAAGCTCGAAGACGCGCGCGCGTGGATCGACGACGCGTTCGCCGCCGGCACTGTGGCCGAGATCGTCGAGCGTCTGCGCGCGCGACCGGAGGCCGAGGCATCCGCCACCGCCGACCTGCTCGGCGAGCTGTCGCCCACCGGGCTCGCCGTCACGCTCGAGGCCGTGCGCCGGGCGCGCGAGCTGCCCACCCTGCGGGACGTGCTCGCGCAGGAGTACGGCCTGGTGATGTGGTTCGCCACGACCCAGCCAGACCTCACCGAGGGCATCCGCGCGCAGCTGGTCGACAAGGACCGCACCCCGCGCTGGTCGCCGGCGACGATCGCAGAGCTGGCGCCGGATGCCGCCGCCTCCGCGTTCGCGTATCGACCGGTCGTTGCGCTGTGGGGCGACCCGCCCGCCTGACCCGACCATGGCATCACAGGCGACCACCCGGACGCGGACCGCGAAGCGGTCGCGGCGGCGGTGGTCGCTCGGGATCGCGGTCGACTGGTTCTTCTTCATCTTCGCGGGCCTCGCCGCGATCTGGCTCGCCTACCTCGGCCTGACCGAGACGTTCCATCTGGGCTGGTGGGCCATCCTTTCGGCAATCCTGTTCTGGGTGCTGCTGGCCTACCTCGTGCTGCCGAGGCTGCACCGGATCCTCACCACGATCTACGTGCCGGACTACTTCATCGGGCGCACGCGCACCAGTGACGGACTGCTGGGCGACCCGGTGAACCTCGCGTTCATGGGCCGCGCCGAGCAGATCCAGGGGGCCATGCGCGCCGCCGGCTGGACCGAGGCCGACCCGGTGACCCTCGGGTCGTCATGGCGCATCGTGCTGTCGACGATCACGCGCCGCAGCTACGAAGAGGCGCCGGTGAGCCCGCTGTTCCTGTTCTCGCGTCAGCAGGACTTCGCATTCCAGCAGGAGGTCGACGGCAGTCCCGGCAAGCGTCACCACGTGCGGTTCTGGCGCTGCCCCGATGACTGGCTGCTGCCGGGCGGGCGGCGCGTGGACTGGCTCGCGGCGGGCACCTTCGACACCTCCGTCGGGCTGTCCCTCTTCACGCTGCAGGTCACCCACCGCATCGACGACGACACCGACGTCGAGCGCGACCACATCGTCCGCACCCTGCTCGAGTCCGACCCGACGATCACCGTCGACGTCATCGCCGACTTCTCGAGCGGGTATCACGCGCGCAACGGCGGCGGCGACTCGATCCACACCGACGGCGACCTGCCGATCGTCGACGTCGGCAGCACCGCCTCGAGCATTCCGGTGGCGCACGTGTACGAGCCCGCCGCGCACCCCGAGACGGCACCGCTCAAGCGGCCCGCGTTCGAGTCCGCCGAGCGCCTGCTGCAGCGACCCGGGTTCGACCCTGACATGAAACGGCCGTCGTCGGTCGTCGCCGGGGCATCCCTCGTGTTCCTGCGAGCCGCGGCGGGTCTCATCGTGCTGGCCGACATCGCGCTGAACTGGGCGGAGTTCGCGACCCCCGACGCGATGGACACGGACGACGCCGCGACCGCCGAACTCGTGCTGGTCGTCTTCGCCGCGTTCATGGCGGCGAGCGTGCTCCTCGACACGGTGCTGGGCGTGCTGATCGCGCGCGGTGTGAACTGGGCGCGGGTGACGGCGATGGTGTTCTCGACCATCTCGATCTCGACGTCCTTCGTCGACTGGTGGAACGACTCCGCAGAAGAGATCACCATCAACACCACGCTGTTCTCGCTGGGCCTGGACATCCTGCTGCTGCTGGCACTGTCGAGCCGCAGTGCGGCCGCGTACGCGCGTCGCAACGAGAGAAGATGACGGATGCCGCGCCCGGCGCCCCGTCGCAGGCTCGGGCGTCGTTTCGTCTCGTGGAGCGAGGGGCCGACGGCGACCGAGACGAGACCACGACCTCACCCGGCGACGTGCGGCAGAATCGGTGCAGCCCCTTGACGGGCCGGGACCGGACCGCAAGCCCGGGGATCAGGAGTTCGCGTGTTCGACAGTCCGCTCTCGGCGTCGGCGTACGAGGTGCTGGGCGTCGACCCCACTGCCGACGAGGAGGAGCTGCGCAAGGCGTACCGCCTGCGGCTGCGGCAGACGCATCCCGACACGGGCGGTGACGCGGCGCAGTTCATCCAGGTGCAGCGCGCGTGGGAGCTCGTCGGCACGGCAGGCGCCCGCGCCGCGTACGATCGCGGCCACGGCTTCGGCGGGGCGCCCGAGCCCGAATGGGCGGGCTTCCGGCCGCCGCGACAGACGCAGACCCGCGACACGCGCCCGCGGGCGCGCTCCTTCGGCCAGCCCGGCGGCTGGCGGCGCGAGCGCTACCTCACGCTGATCCGCGAATGGGCGGGCCGCGGGGTCACCCTCGAGGATCCGTACGACCCGGCTCTCGTCCGCTCGGCGCCGCACCATCTGCGCCGGCTCCTCGCTGACGCGCTCGCCGAAGAGGCGACGGCACGCATCGTGTCCGACCTCGGCATGGGCTATACGGTGTGGCACGACGTGATGGCAGACCCGCGCGACCCCGAGGCGAAGCTCGACCACATCGTGCTCGGCCCGAGCGGGCTGTACGGCGTGCTGTCCGAGGACTTCGGCGGCCCGGTGCGCCTGCGCCGCGGCGAGCTCGTCGGCGACGGCGTCGCCGGGGCGCCGATCGCCGAGCTCGTGCGCGGCATGCGCGCCCTCGCGCGCTCCGCCGGCGTGCGCTTCAGCGGGGCGATCGTGGTGCTGCCCGACGACGACCTCGAGCAGGGCATCGCCGAGACCGGCAAGGTGCGCGGGATGCCGGTGGCCGTCGTCTCGCGCAGCGCGCTGTCGACCGTGCTGCGGCGGGGTGTCACCGGTGCGCGCTCGATCGGCGGCAACGAGGTGTTCGACGTGCGGACGCGCCTGCAGCAGGTGGTGCGCTTCGCCTGAGCCGCCCCTAGGCTCGCGACGTGGACCCTGTGATCGCGATCTTCGTCATCCTGGCGGTCGCGATCGTCGCGTTCGTGTCGGGAAAGGTGGCGATCGAGATCGTCGCGCTCGGCGTGGCGCTGGCCCTGTGGGCGACGGGCGTGCTGACGCTGCCCGAGGCGCTCGCCGGATTCGGCGATCCCACCGTGCTGTTCATCGCGTCGCTGTTCGTCGTCAGCGAGTCGCTCGATGCGACCGGCGTGACGGTGTGGATCGCGCAGCACGTCGTGGGCCGTGCCGGCACCAAGCGCGGGCGGCTGACCGTCGTGATCGGCGCGATCGCCGCGGTGCTGACGGCGTTCATCAGCATCAACGGGGCGGTCGCGGCGCTGCTGCCGGTCGTGGTGGTGGTGGCGCTGCGCGCGCGGATCGTGCCGTCGCGCATGCTGATCCCGCTCGCCTTCGCCGCGAGCGCCGGGTCGCTGCTGACCCTGACCGGCACGCCCGTGAACATCCTCGTGTCGCAGGCGGCCGCTCAGGCGGGCGGCCGCGAGTTCGGGTTCTTCGAGTTCGCGATCGTGGGCGTTCCGCTCGTGCTCTGCACGGTCGCGCTCGTGGCGCTGCTCGGCCGCAGGCTCCTGCCCGCACGCGAGGCCGACCACGTCGACGGGGTCACCGACACCGGCGAGAAGGCGCGGCTGCTGCGCGAGAGCTACGCCGTCGACCTCGACACCCGCACCCTGTTCAGCGCGCAGGACGGGGTCGTCGAGGTGCTCATCGCGCCGCGGTCGTCGCTCATCGGGCGCCGCGTGTCGCCGGGTATGACCACCACGGAGGAGGACCTCGTGATCCTCGCGATCCGGCGCGGCGACGAGGTTCCGGATGCCTCGGCCGGCCGCACCCGCTCGTTCACGCTGCAGGCGGGCGACGCCGTGCTCGTGCAGGGGCCGTGGGGGGCACTGGAGCGGTACTCCCGCTCGCGCGACGTCATCGCCGTGACCTCGCCGCAGACCTTGCAGCGCGCCGTGCCGCTCGGGCGCGGCGCGAAGCGGGCGCTCGTGGTGCTCGGAGTCATGGTCGTGCTGCTTGCCACGGGCCTGCTTCCGCCCGCGGTCGTGGGCCTGCTCGCGGCCGGCTCCCTCATCGCCATGCGCGTGCTGTCGGTGCGTCAGACCTACCGTTCGATCTCGTGGACGACGATCGTGCTGATCGCCGGGATGATTCCGCTGTCGGGCGCGTTCGTGTCGACCGGCGCCGCCGACGTCGTCGCCGGCGCTGTGCTCTCGTTCACGGGCGGCGCCTCGCCGCTGCTGGCTCTGCTCGTGCTGTGCGTCGTCACCCTGTTGCTCGGCCAGTTCATCTCGAACGTCGCCACGGTGCTGATCGTCATGCCGATCGCGGTGTCGGTCGCGCAGACAGCGGGTGTCAGCATCCAGCCGTTCATGATGGCCCTCACCGTCGCCGGGGCCGCGGCGTTCCTCACTCCGATCGCGACGCCGGTGAACCTCATGGTGATGCGGCCGGGCGGCTACCGCTTCGGCGACTACTGGAAGCTCGGGCTGCCGCTGGCGCTGGTGTTCCTCGCGTTCGCGGTGCTGTATGTGCCGCTGATCTGGCCGTTCTGAGGCGGCTGCGCGGTCAGTCGCCCGTGAGCCCGAACAGATCGAGCGGATGGGTGAGGCGCCACCAGGGGCTCGGCCCCTCGATGTCGGCGGTGAGGCTCACCTCGACCGTCGCCGAGTCGAGGGGACCGGCGACGGTCAGGGTTCCGACCTTGTCGCCCTTCGTGCGCGCGTCGCCGAGCGAGAAGTCCGTGGTCACCGTGCCGGTGCCGCCGTTCCACAGGATGACGTTCGCGTCGGCATCCGTTACGACCTGGACAGGCTCGCCCCACTTGGTCTTGACAAGACCCGCGGTCGTTCCGGTGGTCACCGACGGCTTCGGCTGCAGCTCGGCCTCGAGCTGGGCGTAGAGGGCGCGTGACACCGCGAGACGGGAGTCGTTGTCGGGCTGACCGAGCACCGACGCCGTCACCCGCACCGTGGTCTGGCCGATGGTGAGGTTCTTGGCCGACAGCAGGTTCCAGCTGTCGAGCGTGCCCGTCTTGATCCCGATCACGCCCGGATCAGCCAGCAGGCCGTTGGTGTTCTCGACGTGTCCCGCGCCCGGCAGGTCGACCGCCGGCGTCGCGACGATCTCGGCGATGACGGGGTTGGCGAGCGCTTTCTCGGCGAGGACGAGCAAAGCCTCGGGCGTGGCCATGTTGCCGCTGTCGATACCCGTGGGCTCGACGATCGAGATGCCCGAGACGCCGTGCGCCGCCAGCCACGAGTTCGCCGCGTCCGCATACACCCGGTTCGAGGGCCAGATGCTGTAGGCGAGGCGGTCGGCGTAGTTGTTCGCCGAGCCGATGAGCATGCCCTGCAGCATCTGGTACTCGGTGAGGCTCTCGTCCACCGGGACGTCGAGCGCCGACTCGCCGCCATCGAGATAGTCCCAGTAGTCGTAGCGATCCGAGTACGAGAAGCGGTACGAGGGCCCCTGCTCGCCGGGGGCGAGGGGCAGCTCCTCCAGCACGAGCAGGGCGGTGACGATCTTCGTGATGCTCGCCATCTGCAGCATGTCGCCGCTGGAGGCGACGCTGCCGTCGATGCCGTGCACGTCGACCGCAGCGGCTCCGACCCCCGGCCACGGCATGGCCGCGGGGGCCGCGGCGATGGGCTGGGCCTGCAGGCTCTCGACCTTCGGCTGCACCGCGTTCAGGGGCCACATCAGTGTCGTCGCGGCGTACGCGCCGACGAGTGCGAGCGCGGCCGCGGTCGGGATGAGCACGCCCGGGCGCAGCGGCGAACGGCGCGGGGGGCGCGCGAGCAACTCGTTCTCGACCGGCACGTACGGGCTCGCGGCGGCGGTGAGGTAGGTGCTCGTGCGCGGGCGAGCGGTGATCGTGCTCTCGTCGACCCACGCCAGGGCGATGCCGCTGGCCGCGGCGGTCACGGCCGGGGCCGCGGTCGTGGTCACCGAATCCGGCTCTTTCTCGACCGGCGTGAGCGGGCCCGGGTCGGGGAGCGGCAGGGACGCGGCGACGGCCTCTGGGGTGGGCGGCGCGACGGGCGCCGCAGAGGCGGTGAACGAGAAGACGGATGCCTCGGCCGACGGCCCGCTCGAGCGCGCGTAGCCCGGCTGGGCCGCGTCCGACGCCTCGACGGCGTCGACCGGGCCGAACAGCGCCGACAGCGTCAGCGGCCCCGACTCGGGGGGAAGGGCGGGCTTGTCGGCGGGCGCCGGTGCGATCGGAGCGGGTGCGGGCGAGGCATCGGGCTTCTCAGGCGACCCGATCACGTCGACCGGTCCGGTGGGACCGAACAGGGCCGACAGCGTCAGCGGACCGGAGTCGGGCGGCACCGGGGTCGCTCCCGCGGGGGTCTCGGGCGATGCCGGGGCGGGGAGGACGGGTGCCGGTGCGGCCGACGCCGAGGCGATCCACGCGGGGGCGACCGGTGCTGCGGGGGCGGCATCCGGCTGTGCGGGGGAGGCGACCACGTCGAGCGGGCCGGTGGGCGCGAACAGCGACTCGAGGTTGAGCGGCCCGGACTCGTCGGGGACCGCAGTGCTGCGCCCCGCCGGGGCGCCCTTCGCCCCGGCGGCGAGCGGCGAGCCGACGCCGGCGGCGACCCCGCGCGCCGGATCGCTGCGCTTGGGCCCCGGCGTCCACTCCGGCTCGACGCTGCGCCCGAACAGGCGCTTGAACCCGCTGGCGTCGGAGCGTTCCGGTGCCGGCTTCGGCTCTTCGGTGCGGACGGCAGAGGGTGCGGAAGGTTCGGCTGAGGGGGGTGGGGCGATGGGCGGGAACGCGGAGGGCGGCGCCGCGGGAACGGGGGAGGCCGCAGGCGCCGCATCGTTCGCCGGGGCGAGGGGCGCCGCACTCGGAACCCGGTCGATCAGCGGGGTCTCGGGCGAAGCGGGCGCCGGATCGCGCCGACCCGTGGATGTCTCCGCCTGGTCCATGCGCGCCGCGCGCAGTGCGCGGCGGGAGGGGGGCGGATCGGCGAGGGTCATCCGGATAATTTACCTTGCGCGCGGGCTATACTCGTCGCGACAACCACGGGAGTCCGGTGCACCGGGCTGAGAGGAAGCGAAACCACGCTTCGACCGTCGAACCTGATCTGGATCATGCCAGCGCAGGGAGGAGCATTCATGCACACGTCCACGTCCGTCTCCGACGCCGCCTCGGGCACCGTCCACCGCCTTCGGTGGCGCATCGTCGACATCGTCGTCGCCAGCGTCATCGGCGTCGCATCCGGCCTCATCTTCCTGGCTTGGAACATCGGCTACCTCGGCCCGAAGGCCCTGCTCGAGCCGCTGCTGCCGGGCCTTCAGGGCCTGCTCGACGGACCGTGGCTGTTCGCCGGGGTGCTGGGTGCGCTGATCATCCGCAAGCCCGGTGCCGCGATCTACACCGAGGTGCTCGCCGCCGTCGTGTCGGCGCTCGTCGGCAACCAGTGGGGCGGGTTCCTCACGATCGAGGCCGGCATCGTGCAGGGCCTCGGCGCCGAGATCGTGTTCCTGATCTTCTTCTACAAGAAGTGGTCGCTGCCGGTCGCGGTGCTCGCCGGTGCCGGAGCGGCGCTCGCGGGCGGGATCAACAACATGATCCTCTGGTACGTCGGGGCCGACGCCGCCTTCACGACCGTGTACCTGATCAGCACCGTGCTCTCGGGCGCCGTGATCGCGGGCGGGCTGTCGTGGCTGCTCGCCCGGGGGCTTGCCAAGACCGGCGCGCTCGACCGCTTCGCGTCGGGTCGCGAAGCGCGCGGACGCGTCTGATCCGATGAGTGCCTCGCTGCGGCCGGCAGCCGTCGAGGCGCGCGGGTGGGGCTGGCGGCACGCCGGGCGGCACGCGTGGGCGGTGACGGATGCCTCCTTCCGCATCGACCCCGGAGAACGCGTGCTGCTGCTCGGCGCCTCGGGCGCGGGCAAGTCGACACTGCTGCACGGCATCGCCGGCGTGCTCGGCGGCCAGGACGAGGGCGAGTCGTCGGGAGTGCTCCTGGTCGACGGGGTCGCCGCCCCGCTCGCGCACGGCCGCGCGGGACTGGTGCTGCAGGACCCCGACTCGCAGGTGATCCTCGCGCGCGTGGGCGACGACGTGGCGTTCGGCTGCGAGAACCTCGGCGTCGCGCGCGACGAGATCTGGCGCCGGGTGGGAGAGGCCCTCGACGCGGTCGGGCTCGACCTGCCGCTCGACCGGCCGACCAAGGCGCTCTCGGGCGGGCAGAAGCAGCGGCTCGCGCTCGCCGGTGTGCTGGCGATGCGCCCGGGGCTGGTGCTGCTGGACGAGCCGACGGCGAACCTCGATCCGGCGGGGGTCGGCGAGGTGCGGGCATCCGTCACGCGCGTGCTCGAGGCGACCGGCGCGACCCTCGTGGTCGTCGAGCACCGGGTCGACGTGTGGCTGCCGCTCGTGGACCGCGTGATCGTGCTCGGCGGCGGCGGCGTGATCGCCGACGGGCCGCCCGCCCGTGTGCTGGGCGAGCGCGGGGCCGAACTCGCCGCGCTCGGCACGTGGGTTCCGGGCATCCCTCCCGCCGTTCCCGCGCCGCCGCCGTCGGCGCCCGGCGAGGCGCTGCTGGCGGCGCACGGGCTCTCGGTCGCGCGCGTGCGCGCAGTGCCGGTCGCCTCGGGGCTGTCGCTCGACGTGCCGGAAGGCGCCGTCACGGCGATCACCGGACCCAACGGCGCGGGCAAGTCGACCCTCGGCCTCACCCTCGCGGGACTCCTGCCCCCGCACGCCGGGCGGGTCTGGGCGGCGCCCGGACTGGCGCGGGGCGTGCGCGGCGCGCCGATCGAGTGGCCGTCGCGCGAGCTGCTGACTCGCATCGGCACCGTCTTCCAGGAGCCCGAGCATCAGCTGCTGTCCACCACGGTGCGCGGTGAGCTCGAGGTGGGCCCGCGCGCGCTCGGCCTCACCCCCGGCGAGACCGCCGCCCGCGTCGACGAGCTGCTCGAACGGCTGCGCCTGGCGCACCTGGCCGCAGCGAACCCATACACCCTCTCGGGCGGCGAGAAGCGCCGGCTGACAGTCGCCGCGGCGCTGGCGACGCGCCCGCGCGTGCTCGTCCTCGACGAGCCCACGTTCGGTCAGGACGCCCGCACCTGGGCCGAGCTCGTGGCGCTGCTGGCGCGCCTGCGCGACGGGACGGATGCGGCGGGCTCGGGGCGCTCCGCGATCGTGGTCATCACCCACGACGACGCCGTGGTCGACGCGCTCCACGCCCGTCGCTTCAGCCTGGAGGCTGCGGCATGACCCCGGCGTCTGTTCTTCGCGGTTCGGGGCCACGGCGCCCGGCGGAGGCGTCCGCATGACCCTGCTCGACACCCGCGCGCGCACCGGCGCGGTCGCCCGCATCAACCCGGTCGCCAAGCTCGGGGCATCCGCCCTCGTCGCCCTGCCGCTCGTGCTCACGCTCGACATCGTCTCGGCCGCCGTCGCGCTGGCGCTCGAACTCGTGCTGTTCCCGTTCGCGGGGCTGACCTGGCGCGAGTTCTGGGCGCGCACGTGGCCGGTGTGGATCGCCGCCCCGCTCACCGCCCTCACGATCGCGCTGTACGGCGAGGCGTCGGGCGTCGTGCTGTTGGAGTGGTTCGTGGTGCGCGTGAGCGAGGGGTCGCTCGAGCTGTCGGTCGCGACGTTCTTCCGGGTGCTGGCGATCGCGCTGCCGTCGGTCGTGCTGTTCGTCACGGTCGACCCGACCGACCTCGCCGACGGTCTCGGCCAGGTGCTGAAGCTGCCCGCGCGGTTCGTGATGGGCGCGCTCGCGGGGCTGCGCATGGTGGGGCTCTTCCTCGACGACTGGCGCGCGCTCGAACTGGCGCGCCGCGCGCGGGGCGTGGCCGACCGCGGACGCCTGCGCCGCTTCTTCGGCATGGCGTTCGCGCTGCTGGTGCTGTCGATCCGGCGCGGGTCGAAGCTCGCGACCGCGATGGAGGCTCGCGGGTTCGGCGCCCCCGGTGCGCGGACCTGGGCGCGCGAGTCCCGGTTCGGCGGGCGCGAGTGGGCGCTCATGGCGCTCGGGCTCGCGATCGCGCTGATCGCGGTGGGTGCGGCGGTGGCCGCGGGCGCCTGGAACTTCATCCTCGGGCCGGGGTGAGGCATCCGCTCTCTTGCGGCTACCGGCCCTCGAGCGCTTCGCGCAGGATCAGCGCGTGGTTGCGATCGGGGTCGGCCACGGCATACAGCAGCGTGACGACCGGATGCCCCGACACCGCGTCGCGGAGCGCCCGGACGGCGCCCGCCGCCGGACCCGCGAGCTCGGCGCGGTAGGCGTCGGCGAAGGCGTCCCACGTCATCCCGCCGTGGTGGAAGGCCTTGCGCAGCTCGGTCGAGGGCGCGGCATCCTTCGCCCACACATCGACCGCCGCGCGCTGCTTCGACAGCCCGCGCGGCCACAGCCGGTCGACCAGCACGCGAAACCCGTCGCCCGGCGCAGGCGGGTCGTACACGCGCTTGAGACGCAGGTCCACGGGTTCAGTCTGGCCCGCGGGCCGGCGCGGGTCGAGGCATCCGTCGTGCTTCTGCCTCGTGCGGCACTTTCGTGCGACTGCGCTGCATCGGTGCGCCGCAGTCGCACGAATCCGCAGCAGCGGCACCGCCCGAGGCGGCAGCCGGATCGCTAGCCTGGCAGTGCGACGGATGCCCCGCCCCCGCCCGACACCGACGTATCGGTGAAACTCAGTACCGCGTAGGGTGGGATGCGATTTCCGAGTTCGAAGGAGAGCATATGGACACCGCAGGCGCCCCCGGCGAGGTCGAGCCGATCCTGTTCCAGGTCGACGACGGCCTCGCGCGGATCACGCTGAACCGCCCCGGCCGGCTGAACGCCTTCGACCAGGGGCTCGCCGTCGCCTGGCGGCGCGTGACCGTCGAGGCGACCTCGCGCGACGACGTCGGCGCGATCCTGCTCGACGCGGCGGGCCGCTCGTTCTGCGCCGGCGGCGACGTTCAGGCGATGGCCGCGGGCGGCATCGCCAGCGGCGCCGACATCCACGCGCTGGCCGAGGTCATCAACACCGGCATCCGGGCGCTCACCGAGTCGTCGATCCCCGTCGTGGCGGCCGCGCAGGGCACGACGGCCGGCGGCGGGCTCGGCATCCTGATGACCAGCGACTACGCGATCATCGGAGCGGACTCGCGCATCGGCAGTCTGTACGCGAACATCGGGCTCACGCCCGACCTGTCGGTGTCGGCGCAGCTGGCCCGCGCCGTCGGCGAGCGCCGTGCGCTGCAGCTCGTGCTGCAGGACCGCCTGCTGAGCGCCGAGGAGGCGCTCGACTGGGGGCTCGTGGCCGAGGTCGTGTCGGCCGAGAACCCCGCCGACATCCCCACGCGGGTGCGGGCGCGCGCCGAGCAGGTTGCGCGGTTCTGGCTCGCCGGCGCGTACAGCGCGTACGGGCAGGCCAAGCGCCTGGTGCGCTCCCAGCCGACCCGTACGTTCGCCGAGCAGCTCTCGGAAGAGGGCCGGTCGATCGGGGCGGCCTTCGACACCCCCGACGCCCAGGCGCGCATCGCGGCGTTCGCCGCCGCCTCCGCTTCTCGTTCCCGCTCCTGACCCGCCCGACACTCCGTCGAGCGACCGCGTTCTCGCCGAGCAACCCCGTCATCGACGCGCACAACGTGCGGTCTCGGCGAGAAACCACGATCTCGACACACCGGGGAACACCCGAAAGGACACCGAAATGACCGACGCAACGCTCGCCGGAAAGACCATCCTGATGTCGGGCGGCAGCCGCGGCATCGGCCTCGCGATCGCCCTGCGGGCCGCGCGCGACGGCGCCAACATCGCGCTGCTGGCCAAGACCGACACCCCCCACCCCAAGCTCGAGGGCACCGTGCACTCCGCCGCCGAGGCGATCCGCGCGGCCGGCGGCCAGGCGCTGGGCATCGTCGGCGACGTGCGCAACGACGACGACGTCACCGAGGCGGTGCTCAAGACGCAGGGCGAGTTCGGCGGCATCGACATCGTCGTCAACAACGCGTCGGTGATCGACCTGTCGGGCTCGCTCGACCTCGCCGTGAAGAAGTACGACCTCATGCAGGACGTCAACGTGCGCGGCACGTTCATGCTCTCGCGTGCGGCGGTGCCGGTGCTGAAGGATGCCCCGAACCCGCACATCCTGTCGCTGTCGCCGCCCCTCAACCTGACGCCGAAGTGGCTCGGCGCGCACACCGGGTACACCCTCGCGAAGTACGGCATGACGATGGCGACCCTCGGCCTCGCAGCGGAGTTCGCCGAGGCCGGCATCGCGGCGAACACGCTGTGGCCGGCGACGACGATCGCAACCGCGGCGGTGCAGTTCGCGCTCGGCGGCGACCGCATGATGAAGGTCAGCCGCACGCCCGAGATCTACGCGGATGCCGCGTACGAGGTCTTGCTGAAGCCGTCGCGCGAATACACCGGGCAGACCCTCATCGTCGAGGACGTGCTGCGCGACGCCGGCGTCACCGACTTCTCGCGCTACGCCGCCGTTCCCGGCACGCCCGACGAGGCGCTGTTCCCCGACATCTTCCTGTAGGCCGGCGTCCGAGACGAGGGCGTCTCACGAAACGAGGGCGTTTGCGCAGCATCCGTCCTCGTTTCGTGTTTTCGCCTCGTTTCGCGCACCCGCACGCCGGTCGTTGAGCGAGCGAAGCGAGACGAAACGGCCCCCGGATGGAACCGCACAGGCGACGGATGCCGCGACCTCAGTCCGCCCGCACCAGCAGGTCGCCGATCTCGCAGTCCAGCGCGCGGCAGATCGCCGACAGCGTCGAGTAGCGGATCGCCCGGGCCCGGTCGTTCTTGAGGATCGAGAGGTTCACCACCGAGACACCCACGAGCTCGGACAGGCGCGTGAGGGTCATGCCGCGCGCGGCCAGCAGCTCATCGAGTCGGCAGTGGACGCCGCTCGGCCCCTCGTCGTCGGCCGGGCTCACACGAGGCCCTCTGTGTCGCGCTGCAGGCGCTGCATACGCTGAAAGAGGTACGCGAGCGCGATGAGCCCCAACGAGACGACGGGAATCGTGAGGCCCCACGGCGACACTCCGAAACCGGGGACGAGGATGCCGCCAACGGCGTCGTTCAGCTCGAACGCGGCCTGCATCGCGCCGAAGCCCGACAGTGCCGTTGCGAGCAGGGGACCGAGCACGAGTGCGAACGCGGCGATCAGTGTGACCCGGAACAGCGGGGACCGGAACGGCCTGCCCGACGCCGCCGCGAGCATGAGCCAGACCACGGCTAGGCCGACCAGCAACGCCGTGGCGGCGAGCAGCAGCCCGCCGCCCGCGAGCGACCAGCGCGCTCCGGTGCTGAGGGCACTCGTCGTCACCGAGACCGTGTCGACGCTCGCGGTCGTCACCCCGAGGCCGGGCTCGACGGGCAGTTGCTGCTCGGCGAGCAGCGAGAGAGTGACCGAATCCGCCCACGCGTACGTCGCCGCGGCGATGAGCTGACCCGCCGCGAGCGCGCATGCCATCGCCGCCGCGAGTGCGCCGATCACCCTCATCGTGACTCGATCCGCTCGCGCGATCATGGTCTGCTCCATCACCCGACTCCTTATCGATATTCGTTGTTATCGAAAAACGATAAGACAAGCGGATGCCCCGACACAACCCCCTCGTGCACGATCAGCCCACGGCGAACACCGGCGTGAGGCATCCGCCGCCTGGCTACCCTCGATGTAAGGCGCCAGCTCGGAGGTCAACCGACCCCTCACGCCCTCGGAGGAAAGACGATGTTCGAGAGATTCACGGACCGTGCCCGTCGCGTGGTCGTCCTCGCCCAGGAAGAGGCGAAGATGCTGAACCACAACTACATCGGCACCGAGCACATCCTGCTCGGTCTCATCCACGAGGGCGAAGGCGTCGCCGCCAAGGCGCTGGAGTCCCTCGGCATCTCGCTCGACGCTGTGCGCGAGCAGGTGCAGGACATCATCGGCCAGGGTCAGCAGCAGCCGACCGGGCACATCCCGTTCACGCCGCGCGCCAAGAAGGTGCTCGAGCTCTCGCTGCGCGAGGCGCTGCAGCTCGGCCACAACTACATCGGCACCGAGCACATCCTGCTGGGCCTCATCCGCGAGGGCGAGGGCGTCGCCGCGCAGGTGCTCGTCAAGCTCGGCGCCGACCTCAACAAGGTGCGCCAGCAGGTCATCCAGCTGCTCTCGGGCTACCAGGGCAAAGAGCCCGCGGGTGTCGCGTCGGGTGCGGGCGAGCAGACCCAGGGCACCACGCAGGGCGGCTCACAGGTGCTCGACCAGTTCGGCCGCAACCTCACGCAGGCCGCGCGCGAGAACAAGCTCGACCCGGTCATCGGGCGCGAGAAAGAGATCGAGCGCGTCATGCAGATCCTGTCGCGCCGCTCCAAGAACAACCCGGTGCTGATCGGCGAGCCCGGCGTCGGCAAGACCGCCGTCGTCGAGGGCCTCGCGCAGGCGATCGTCAAGAACGACGTGCCCGAGACGCTGAAGGACAAGCAGCTCTACTCGCTCGACCTCGGCTCGCTCATCGCCGGCTCCCGCTACCGCGGCGACTTTGAGGAGCGCCTGAAGAAGGTCACCAAAGAGATCCGCACGCGCGGCGACATCATCGTCTTCATCGACGAGATCCACACGCTCGTGGGCGCCGGCGCCGCCGAGGGCGCGATCGACGCCGCGTCGATCCTCAAGCCGCTGCTGGCCCGCGGCGAGCTGCAGACGATCGGTGCGACGACCCTCGACGAGTACCGCAAGCACTTCGAGAAGGATGCCGCGCTCGAGCGCCGCTTCCAGCCGATCCAGGTCGCCGAGCCCAGCCTCCCGCACGCGATCAACATCCTGAAGGGCCTGCGCGACCGCTACGAGGCGCACCACAAGGTGCAGATCACCGACGGCGCGATCGTCGCGGCGGCCAACCTCGCCGACCGCTACATCTCGGACCGGTTCCTGCCCGACAAGGCGATCGACCTGATCGACGAGGCCGGGGCCCGTCTGCGTCTGTCGATCCTGTCGAGCCCGCCCGAGCTGCGCGAGTTCGACGAGAAGATCGCCAGTGTGCGCGAGCAGAAGGAGCTCGCCAGCGAGGAGCAGGACTTCGAGAAGGCGGCGTCGCTGCGCGACGAGGAGAAGTCCCTCCTCGCCGAGCGCCTGCGCCTCGAGAAGCAGTGGCGCTCGGGTGATGTCGCCAGCCACGCGGTGGTCGACGAGGGCCTGATCGCCGAGGTGCTCGCCCAGGCCACCGGCATCCCGGTGTTCAAGCTCACCGAAGAGGAATCCAGCCGCCTGGTCTTCATGGAGAAGGCGCTGCACCAGCGCGTCATCGGCCAGGAGGAGGCGATCGCCGCCCTGTCGAAGACGATCCGCCGCCAGCGCGCCGGTCTCAAGGACCCCAAGCGCCCGTCGGGCTCGTTCATCTTCGCCGGGCCCACCGGCGTCGGAAAGACCGAGCTCGCGAAGGCCCTCGCGGAGTTCCTGTTCGACGACGAGGCCGCACTGATCTCGCTCGACATGTCGGAGTTCGGCGAGAAGCACACCGTCTCGCGCCTGTTCGGTGCCCCTCCCGGGTTCGTCGGGTTCGAAGAGGGCGGCCAGCTCACCGAGAAGGTGCGCCGCAAGCCGTTCTCGGTGGTGCTCTTCGACGAGATCGAGAAGGCGCACCCCGATATCTTCAACTCGCTCCTGCAGATCCTCGAAGAGGGTCGCCTGACCGATGGTCAGGGTCGCGTGATCGACTTCAAGAACACCGTGATCATCATGACGACCAACCTCGGTTCTGCCGCGATCGCCGGTGGCCCCGTCGGCTTCCAGGTCGAAGGCAACACGCAGACGACCTACGACCGCATGAAGGGCAAGGTCGACGAAGAGCTCAAGCGCCACTTCAAGCCCGAGTTCCTCAACCGCGTCGACGACATCATCGTGTTCCCGCAGCTCACGAAGGAGGAGCTGGTGCAGATCGTGGATCTGTTCACCAAGCGCCTCGCCGAGCGTCTGCTGGACCGCGACATGACCGTCGAGCTGTCGCAGATCGCGAAAGAGAAGCTGATCGAGATCGGCTTCGACCCGGCGCTCGGCGCCCGGCCGCTGCGTCGTGCGATGCAGCGCGAGGTCGAGGATCGCCTCAGCGAGCGCATCCTGCACGGCGAGCTCAACCCCGGCGACCACGTGAAGGTCGACGTCGACAACGGGCAGTTCACGTTCGAGAGCGGCCCGCGCGGCGAGAAGGTGTCGGTCGGCATCAACACGCACGCCGAGCTGACTGCGACGCCCGACCTCGCGGCCGGCGCGTAACGCCCATACAGCAGAGCGGATGCCGTGACCTGCGGCATCCGCTCTGCTGCGTCTGCTCGTCGCACAGTGCCCGGCTCACGCCCGGCGTCGCGCATGCGAGGAGCGGATGCCCCCGCATCCGCTCCTCGTCGCGCCCCGAACGGACGAGGCGGTCCCCCCGGATCGTCGTCCGTGCTCCCCAGCTCAGGGGCTGTTGGTGAAGACGCTGAAGTCTTCAAGAGAAGGATGACGTGTAAAGGTAGGTTCTGTCTACCTTTGGACAGAGGGATCGCTCCCAGGAGGCCCCCATGGCGCAGACCGCCACGCTCCCCGTCGCCGCCGATGAGGCATCCGCGGTGCGCCGCCCCGTGGTCGGGCTCACGACCTACCTCGAGCGCACGCAGCAGGGGGTGTGGGATGTGCAGGCCGCGTTCCTGCCGCAGCAGTACTTCGCCTCGGTGACCGCCGTCGGCGGCATCGCGGTGCTGCTGCCGCCGCAGCCCGCGAGCCACGACGCGGCAGGTGCCGTCCTGGACGGCCTCGACGGACTCATCCTCACCGGGGGCCTCGACATCGACCCTGCGCTGTACGGCGCTGCGAGGCATCCGCTCACCGACCCCGCCCGCCCCGACCGCGACGCGTGGGAACTGGCGCTCCTGCGCGAGGCGCAGCGGCGACAGATGCCGGTGCTCGCGATCTGCCGGGGGTTGCAGCTGGTGAACGTGGCGCGCGGCGGCACACTGCACCAGCACCTGCCCGAGGCGCTCGGCACCGAGCGCTACCAGATCGGCGGGGGCGTGTTCGCCCAGAACACGGTCGACGTCGCCCCGGGCTCGGTGCTCGCAGGCATGGTCGGCCCCGGACCGCTCGCGGTGCACAGCTACCACCACCAGGGGATCGACCGGCTCGGCGCGGGGCTCGTGGCCACCGCGCACACCGATGACGGACTCGTGCAGGCCATCGAGTCGGACGGCGACGGGTACCTCGTGGGGGTGCAGTGGCACCCCGAGGAGAACACCGACGACAAGAGCCTGTTCGACCGGCTCGTGGCCGAGGCATCCGTCTTCGCGGCGGCGCACCGGCCGGTGTCGCAGGCGCGCGGCGAACAAATCTGACATGCTCGTCGAAGTCGCCTCATGACCGGCTCGCGGTGAGAGCGTCGGGCCGGATCGGCGTGGAGGCGACACAAGCCCTGCCGATCGGGTCTCCCGTCCCGATCGATTCCCCGACGATGGGTGCGGCATGACCGAGGCGCGGCAGCGCGAGGTGGGGCGGGTCGTCTATCGGCCCGTCCGCGAGGCGAACGCCCTCGAGGACACCACCGCGCGCATCGTGCAGACGATCCGCCTCGGCGTGGTCGGGCCGGGGGAGTCGCTGCCTGCCGAACGCGAACTCGCCGCCCGCTACGAGGTGAGCCGTGACACCGTGCGCGAGGCGATCCGCGAACTGGCCGACACCGGCTTCCTGGTGCGGCGACGGGGCCGCGGCGGCGGCACGTTCGTGGCCGATCCGCTTCCGTCCACTCCTCCGGAAGACGTCGACCCTCGCGAGCTTGATGACGTGCTGGGCCTGCGTCGCGTGCTCGAGGCAGGCACGGCGCGCGCCGCGGCGGGCCGCGCGCTCGACGACGCCGCGAGGGCCGAGCTGTGGGAGCGGCATGAGGCGACACGCACGGCATCAGCGGCCGACTACCGGCGGCACGACACGCGCCTGCACCTGGCGATCGCAGAGCTCTCCGGCATTCCCTCGCTCGTGCCTCTCGTGGCCGACAACCGGGCGCGCGTGAACGGCTGGCTCGACACCTTCCCCGTGCTGCCGCGCAACATCGAGCACGCGAACGCGCAGCACGAGCGGCTCGTGCGGGCGATCACAGGCGGCAGACCGGATGCCGCGGTCAAGGCGATCCTCGAGCACCTGGCGGGCTCCGAGGCGCTGCTTCGCGGATTTCTCGGCTGAACCGTCGTGACAGCAGCCTCCGGCGCGGCACAGCGGCCCCCGCATCGACGGCCCCAGCGACCACGGCCCCGCGTGATCGGCGCCGGGACGGAGGAATAAGCTGAACGGGTGATGCAGTACACCGTGCGAGCCGCGCGCACCGCCGACGTGCGGGGCATCCAGTCGATGCTCGAGCCGTACGTGCAGCGGCGCATCCTGCTCGGCAAAGATCTGGTGGTGCTGTTCGAGGCGACCCAGCAGTTCGTCGTCGCCGAGGACGAGCACGGGCGGCTGATCGGCTGCGGCGCGCTGCACGTCATGTGGGACGACCTGGGCGAGGTGCGCACCCTCATCGTCACCGACGACTGGCTGCACCACGGCGTCGGCCGGGCGATCGTCGAGCGGCTCGAGGCGAACGCCCGCGAGCTGGGGCTCACACGCCTGTTCTGCCTCACGTTCGAGGTCGACTTCTTCACGCGCCGCGGGTACTCGCCGATCGGCGAGGCCGTCGTCGACTCCGATGTGTACTCGCAGCTCGTGCGCAGCCCCGACGAGGGCATCGCGGAGTTCCTCGACCTCGCGCACGTGAAGCCGAACACGCTCGGCAACACCCGCATGCTCAAGGTGCTGTAGCCGTCCCGCCGTGTCGGGCGCGCCATCCCGGTGCCGCCGTGACACCGACCTACCCTGATCGTATGAGCGGCACGGTGAGAAGGCGACGGCACTCACCCGCGGTGTACCGGCGCCGACGACTGGTGGTCGTGCTCGGCATCCTGGTGGTCGTCGCGGCCGTCTGGCTGCTGATCACGCAGCCGTGGAGCGGTTGGGCGGGCCAGGCGGATGCCGGGGGCCCGCAGAACCCGGACTCGCAGACGGTCGCCGGCCCGGCGCCGACGATCCCGGTGCCCGATTCCAACGCGGTGCCCGAGCAGTCTCCGGCCGCCGATCCTGCGGATTCCGACGGCGACCCCGCAGCGACCGACCCCGCGGCGGGGTCGCCGTCGGCGACGCCCACGGTCGGATCGTGCCACAACGACGACATCACGGTGCAGGCCGTCACCGACGCCGAGACCTACGATCCCGGGCAGAACCCGCAGCTGTCGATCACCCTCACCAACAAGAGCAGCGCCGACTGCGCGATCAACGTGGGCACGGCGACCCAGTCGTTCACGATCTCGAGCGGCGACGACACATGGTGGCGGTCGACGGACTGCCAGACGACCTCGAGCGACATGATCGTGACTCTCAAAGCCGGGCAGACCGTGTCGAGCGCGGCTCCGCTCGCGTGGGACCGCACCCGCTCGTCGGTTGCGATGTGCGACTCGACGGAGCGTCAGCAGGCGGGCGACGGCGGGGCGACCTACCGCCTCACCGTCGAGATCGGCGGGTTCACGTCGATGCAGCCGAAGCAGTTCTTCCTTTCCTGACGAGCACCCGTCGGCGGGGCCGTCACGCGGGGCACGCGCGGCCGGGCGGGCTACGCTGGACGGATGGCATCGGGCAAGAAGCGCGGCAAGCGCAGTGCGGCGCAGCCTCTCGAGTTCCGCAACACGCAGCTTGCCGATGCGCTCCAGACGCAGGACATGGCGGCCGTCGCGTTCGCGCTGCGGCACGGACCGACGGTCGTGCCGCTGCTGCGCCCCGGGCCGCGCGACAACCCGCTCGACGCGGGCGAGGTCTGGACCTACCGCGACCCGAGCACCGGCGACATCGCGCTGCTGCTGTTCAGCGACGCCGCCCACAAGCCCGAGACGCTGCCCCCGGGCGTGGCCCTGCAGTCGCCCGCGTGGCTGCGCACGTTCCTCGGCGCGTACGAGGACGTCATCACCACGGTGTTCTTCGACATCGCCGGTCCACACCCGATGCAGGCCGCACCGGGCGACCTGATCGCCGCGCTCGACGCCTGAGGGGCGAAGCCTCTGCGAACACCACCGGGCGCCTTGACACGCGCTGGAGCCGGGACGAGATACTCGTTCCCATGGAACTGTTGCTCGGGCTCTTGTGCGCCGCAGGTCTCGTGATTCCGATCGCGCTCGGCTGCCTGCCGAGTCAGCGCCGGCGCGCGGGCAGCCGCTGAGTCGAGGACTCGCCGAGCACGTGGGCGCGCGTCAGAACGCAGGGATGCCGTGCTCCGGTCGCGACTGCACCTCGAGGCGCAGCCGGTCGAGCGCACCGCGGAGCGACCCGGCCGAAGCATCCACCACCGTCTCGTAGCCGAGCCGGCCCGCCTCGGACGCGCGCTGCGCCGACTGCGTGACCGGCCGGATCTCGCCCGCGAGCGTGAGCTCGCCGATCGCGGCCGTACCACGGGGCAGCGCCCGCTCGCGCACCGAGTTGGCCACGGCGATCGCGATCGCGAGGTCGGCGGCGGGCTCGACGAGCCGCACCCCGCCGACCGTCGAGACGTAGACGTCCTGCTCGGACACCGCGATGCCGGCCCGCTTCTCGAGCACGGCCAGCACCATCGCGACGCGCGCCGCATCGACTCCGCTCACCACGCGTCGAGGGTTCGGACCGCCGTTCTTGATCGTGAGGGCCTGCACCTCGACGGGCAGCGCCCGGCGGCCCTCGAGGGCGATCGTGACACAGGTGCCGGCGACGGGGACGCCGTGCCCGAGGAACAGGGCACTGGGATCGGGCACCTCGGCGATGCCGCTGCCGGTCATGTCGAAGCAGCCGACCTCGTCGGTCGGACCGAACCGGTTCTTCAGCGCGCGCACGAATCGCAGCGACGTCTGGCGGTCGCCCTCGAAGTGGCACACGACGTCTACCAGGTGCTCCAGAATGCGGGGGCCCGCGATCGAGCCGTCTTTCGTCACGTGCCCGACGATCACGACCGGCAGGCCGCGTTCCTTCGCGACACGGATGAGCGTCGAGGCGACTTCGCGCACCTGCGACGGATGCCCCGCCATGCCGTCCGAGAGCGACGAGGCAACCGTCTGCACCGAGTCAACGATGAGCAGGTCAGGCCGAACCTCGTCGACATGCCCGAGGATCGTCGCCAGATCGGTCTCGCTGGCGAGGTACAGCTCGTCGTGCAGGGCGCCGGTGCGCTCGGCGCGCAGACGCACCTGCGCGGTCGACTCCTCGGCGCTCGCGTAGAGCACCCGCTGGCCGCCGCGGGCAGAGGCGACGGCCACCTCGAGCAGCAGCGTCGACTTGCCGACGCCCGGCTCGCCCGACAGCAGGATCGCCGCGCCCGGCACGAGACCCCCGCCCAGCACCCGGTCGAACTCGCCGACGCCGCTGGTGCGGCGGGGCGAGTCGCTCGTGTCGATCGCCGTGATCGGCCGCGCCGCGCGGGCGGCGCCGGGGGAGACGGGCGCGACCGCGCGGGTCAGGCCGACGGGCTCGGATGCTTCGACCACCGTGCCCCACTGCTGGCACTCGCCGCATCGGCCGACCCACTTGAGGGCCGTCCACCCGCACTCGGTGCACCGGTAGGGTGCGGTGGTCGTGGGTCGTCGGGTCGCCATGCCGAAAGACTACGGCGGGGGAGGGACATCGGTTCGAAGGCCCGACGGGCGCGAGCTGCGCCGGCAGTCTGCTGTGGCTCAGGCGTCGTCGAAACCGGTGTCGGTCAAGGCACGCCCCTGCTCCGCGACGATGCGCCGCTGCTCTTCGATGCGGCGGTGCAGCTCGGTCTGCGCGGCGTCGACGACGCGCTGGTCGACAGGAGGGCTCTGGACGGTCGTGGTGCCGTGGTGCGCGGCGATGTGACGCGCCAGCTCGGGGCCGGACTCCCACGAGGTGATCAGGGCGTAGCGCGGTGCGGGTCCGCGGTGCCACACCGCGTGCCACAGCCGCTGCGTGTCGACGATCACCCGCGTGCCCGCCGCGAGCGGGATGCGCACCTCGGAGGCCGGGTCGAACCGGTCTTCACGCAGCAGAAGCATCGAGTCCGCGTCATCCGTCAGATTGCACAACCCGCGCACGATCCAGCCGGTGCCCTCGGGGTTCAGGCGGTTGTTGTCGTCCTGGTGCAGGTTGTGGACGGCGTCGGCGTACTCGTTCGGCTGCAGTTCGATCACCCGGCACCGGCCGATGACGGCGCCGGGCTGCTGTGCGAGCCGCACCAGCGCCGGCGCCTTCTCGGACTGCGCGGCGATCCATACGCCGTCCTTGTCGGTGCGCGGCGGGGTGCGGTTCCAGAAGGCATTGCACTCGAGCTCGCCCGAGAAGCTCGTCAGCGGCGCGAAGCGCGTGATGCCCGACGACCGCCACGGCGTGTACTCGAGCTCCCGCCACTCGGCCGGATCGATCGACGAGTCGTCCGGCTCGAGCACGGCGAACCCAGTCTCTTCGAGAATCGGCAGCGTCACATACGCGCTCATGCAGACCTCCTCGCGGCCTCCCGCGAAGCGAGGCGGCTGGAGGTCAGCATAGGCGGATGCCGCGGCCGAGGCATCCGCTCGTCACCGTGGAAAAGCTCCCCGTGATGGTCAGCGCAGGCTGTCGGCCACCGCGCGCAGCGCGTCGGCCGACAGTCGGAACAGCCCCAGCTCGCTCGGCGAGAGCGAGGTCTCGCGGATCGCCCGCGCGCCCTTCGCGTTGACGATCGACGGCACCGAGAGGGCGACGCCGTTGACCCCGTGGAAGTCGTGCAGCACGGTCGACACCGGCATGACCGCGTTCTCGTCGTTGAGGATCGCCTCGACGATGCGGGCCGACGTCACCCCGATCGCGTAGTTCGTGGACCCCTTGCCCTGGATCACCTTGTACGCCGCGTCGCGCACGTCGACAGCGATCTTGTCGAGTTCGTCGACTGTGAGCCGGCGGCCCTCGGGGGTGACCCAGTCGAGGATCGGAACCGTGCCGATCGTCGTGGCCGACCACAGCGGAAACTCCGTGTCGCCGTGCTCGCCGACGATGTACGCATGCACGCTCGACGCATTCACACCCACGCGGGTCGCCAGCTCCCAGCGCAGCCGCGACGTGTCGAGCACGGTGCCCGACGCGAAGATGCGCTCCGGGGGCAGGCCCGTGATCTCCTGGGCGAGCACGGTCAGCACATCGCACGGGTTCGTCACGATCACGAACACCGCGTTCGGCGCGACCTCCAGCAGTTGAGGCATCAGCGACTTCATGATGTTCGCGTTCACACTCGCCAGCTCGATGCGCGTCTGCCCCGGCCGCTGCGCCGCGCCGGCCGTGATCACGATGACGTGAGAGCCTTCGGCCACCGAGAGGTCGCTGCCGCCGATGATGTCGCTCGATCCGGTGAACAGGGTGCCGTGGGCGAGGTCGAGCGTCTCGGCCTCGACCCGCTCGGTCGCGATGTCGTACAGCGCGACGTGACGCGCCGACCCCCGGATGAGGCACGCGTACGCGGTGCTCGACCCGACCGAGCCCGCCCCGACGACGGTGACCTTGGAGTTCTCGATGACTGCCATGGGCACAGTCTGGCAGGGCGCCCACGCGGCGGAAAAGGGGTGTGACGACGGATGCCGCAGCCCTCGATCCGCGCGGGCCGCAGCATCCGTCCGGGTCCCTGCCTCTCCCGCGCCGACTGGTCGTACCCTGAACGTGGCGGGCGGGCGCCCGGCCGGATCGGAGAGAGCGCATGGAGTTCGGAATCCACATCGCAGACTTCACCTGGAACACAGGCGCCGCCCAGCTCGGCTCCGCGCTGGCGGCGCACGTGCGCAACGCGGAGGCGGCGGGCATCCGGCGCATCACCGTCATGGACCACTTCTGGCAGCTGCCCGGGATCGGTCCCGTCGAACACGAGATGCTCGAGGCGTACGCGACGCTGGGGTTCATCGCGGCGCACACCGAGACGGCGCTGCTGCACACGCTCGTGACCGGCGTGATCTACCGGCATCCGGCGCTGCTGGCCAAGCAGGTCTCGACCCTCAACGTGCTGTCGGGCGGTCGGGTCGGTCTCGGCGTGGGCGCCGCATGGAACGAGCAGGAGTGCCGCGGGCTCGGGTTCGAGTTCCCGCCGGTCGCGGCGCGGTTCGAGCAGCTGGAGGAGACGCTGCAGATCTGCCGGCAGATGTGGTCGGACTCCGACGGGCCGTATGACGGCGCCCTGTGGCAGCTCGAGAGAACCTTGAACTCACCGCAGAACGTGTCCAGGCCGTACCTCTTGATCGGCGGCGGTGGCGAGAAGAAGACGCTGCGGCTGGTCGCCCAGTACGCGGATGCCTGCAACCTCGGTGTTCGCGACGAGCTTCCGACCCACAAGCTCGACGTGCTGCGCGCCCACTGCGAGGCTGTCGGACGCGACTACGACACGATCGAGAAGACGGCGATGATCGGCATCGACCCTTCGTCATCGCCCGACGCGATCGCCGCGACCGTTCGCGGGCTCGAGGGGATCGGGTTCACCGCGACCTACGTGTTCTCGGTCGGGATCGACGAGCCGGCGCGCGTGGTCGACCTGATCGCGGAGGTCGCCGGGCGCGTGTGAAGAGGGTGGTCTTGGTGTCGCGATCGCGGTTCGGGGCCGGCCCAGGGACGGGGTTGGGTAGAGGCTCGGGAACTCGGGCTCGATTCGGCGGATCCCGCCGCATGTCGTAAGCTTGTCGGCGGTGACGTGTCCGAGCGGCCGAAGGTGCAACTCTCGAAAAGTTGTGTAGGGTAACCCCCTACCGTGGGTTCAAATCCCACCGTCACCGCCATCCTGAAGGCCCCGAGATCCGCGTATTTCCGCGGGAGTCGGGGCCTTCGGTCTATCGCGAACCTGCCCCGTGTGAAAGAAACGTGAAGATCGCTTCGCGGACCGGGTCAAGTCAGTTCTCGCCCGCCTTCGCGAAACCGTGATTTCACACGCCTGGCGTGGTCGTCGTGGAGGGAGCATCGGGAGTGATCGACAACTCCCACACGCGGTACGCAGTGGGCTGACCCTCGTGGTCGGCGTCTTGGGCATCACGCACCCAGGTGTCGGCTCCGGCGCGACTCGCGCAGACCGCAACGGGGATCGGGCCGACCGTCACCACCCAAACGATCGCAGGCTTGGCCTCCGTCGCCTCGATCGAGATCTGGGCGTGCTGGGTCCCTGTCTCGGCCACCACGTACACGTCTTGACGTGCCCGTCCGAGCGCGCCAGCGACATCATCAAGGTCCTCGTCGAACAGGTCGGCGTAGGTGTCGAGGGTCATCGCCGCGGAGGCGTGCCCTAGCTGTTCTTCCCACGGTGGTTGTGTGCAGCGTGGCGTGATGGGGTAGGGCGAGGACCTCCGGTATCGATGTGGGTTACCACACTCACTCGATCCACGGAGGTCCTCGTGTCTTACGT
>NZ_JBFECU010000018.1:0-55161 GCF_041379855.1 Microbacterium sp. BWT-B31 | reverse complement strand
AGACCAGCAGCGAGCCGCAAGCTACCCCGCCTGGCTGCACCACTACAATCACCATCGACCCCACACCGGCATCGGAGGCCAAGCACCCATCGACCGCGTCCACAACGTCAATGGGAAGAACAGTTAGAGCGCCGCTCCGCGGCTCTGGTGGGAACGCTACCTGGATTCGTGCCCGAGCCCCACGACACCTGGAGTTGTGACGGGTAGACGCGTAAGGAACCGCTGTGCGTCGTCATGCTGGTGGGCGCCGCGGGCGCGGTGGGGTGGTCCGGGGCATCCGTGTCGGATGGGTGGGGTGAAGTCGCTCCCGTAGCGTGGAGCTGTTCGTCAGGCGACGTGTGAGGGACCATGTTCGTATGCGACGGATCACCACGATCACCGCGGGCTGGTTGTGGTTGGTCGCCGCATACCTGCTGCCAGTCCTCGTCGGCGCAGTGTCGTACCTGGCCTACTACACCGCCGGGTGCCAGGACACCGCTCACGCGATCACACCCTCGCTCCAGGGCCTCTGCGCCGCGGGCGGCGCGGCTGACACCGTCCGGTGGGGAACGCTTGTCGTGCTGCTGCTGATCTGGAGCGGAGGCCTCATCCTGAGCTTGGTGACGGCGATCAGGAACCTTCGCGCGCCACAGGCCTGGGCGCTCCTGGCTACCGCCGCCATAGCGACAGCACTCGCGGTCATCGTCGGGGCCCGCGCGCAGCGCCTCGACACGTTCATCGTGCTCATCTCGGCGACTGCCGCGAGTATCTGCATCCTCGTCGTGGGCCCATTGGGTGGCGGCGTCGCGAAGTACGTCACTCATCACCGCGAGCGCCGTCGAGACGAGTTGCGCGAGACCCCCTGAGGTCCGGACTGGAGCCTCGGGTCCTGGCCGTGCGTGTGACGTGTGATGTGCACATGGTATTCTGATGCCATGCAGTCAACCATCGACAAGGCAGGTCGCGTGATCATCCCCGCCGCCGTGCGAGCGCGGCTGGGGCTCGTGCCGGGGCCGGTCGACATCGTCGTCGAAGGCACCGGCGTGCGCATCGAGGCCGTCGCGCCCGACAACCTCGCCGAGCGCGACGGCCGACTGGTGATCGCGGGGGACGGACCCTCGATCAGCGCCGACGACATCCGTGAGCTGCGCCTTGCCGACCAGCGCTGACCTGCTGCTCGACACGAGCGCGGCAATCGCCCTCGTGACGCCGACCGCCGAGACTCACGATGCCCTCACCGCTCGGACGCGTGGCGCCGTGTTGGGCCTCGCGGGGCACGCGGCGTTCGAGACGTACTCCGTGTTGACCCGCCTGCCCGGTGCCCTGCGGCTCAGCGCCACAGGCGCACGCCGGGTCATCGACGCGAACTTCCCGAGGAGCGTGTTCCTGCCGCCCCGCGACGCCGCGCGCGCACTCGCCACGCTCTCGGAGGCCGGCATCGCCGGGGGCGCGGTCTACGACGGGCTCGTGGCGCTGGCTGCGACATCCGCTCGCCTTCCTCTTCTCTCGTGCGACCGGCGCGCGCAGTCGACGTACGCAGCGCTGTCGGTGCCGGTGGAGCTGCTGTGAATCCACTCGACTAACTTGCACAGTGATGTGCAAGTTGCATAGCCTGGATGCATGACCCCCGAGACCGAAGTCCGCCGCCCGCGCCGCGATGCGGTCGAGAACCGGGCCGGCATCCTGGCTGCGGCGCACGTCGCTCTCGCCAACGATCCGCGCGCGTCGGTCGACGCCATCGCGCGGCAGGCGGGCCTCTCGCGCCGAGCGCTGTACGGACACTTCGACGACCGCGACGCCCTCGTGCGCGAACTGGTCGCGCAGGGCGCGGAACGCTTCAACGCCATCGCGACCGGCATCGACGACACTGACGCGCGCATCGCGCTCGCGCGGCTGGCCGCACGCCTGTTGGACGCGGCCGCGCACGTGCAGGTGCTCGCGGCCATCGCCCTCGACGACGCGCACGTCGCCGAGACGGCCGACGCGCTCGCCCCGCTGCGACGCACCGTCGCGCGGATCGTCCACGACGGGCAGGGCGAGCACGTGCTGCGCGAAGACGTCGCCGCCCCCACGCTCGCGCGCCTGGTCGAAGAGACCGCGCGCACGGTCATCACACGAATGGATGCCTCGGCCCCCGAAGCCGGGCTACTCGCGGTGCGAGCGGTGCTGAGCATCGCCGGCCTCTCGTGGCGCGAGTCCGAAGAGCTGCTCGGCGCGCATCCCGAGGTGCTCGAGTCGGCCAGCGCCCAGGCCGAGGCGCCCGAGGCGGCAGCCGCGCCGGTCGAGGCGGCGAGCGCGTGAAGGTCGTTCTCGACGGCGTCGCCAAGGGCCGCCGCGCGCACGCGCTGCCGGCGACCTCGCTCGCGTTCGAGTCCGGACGCGCCACCCTCGTCACCGCCGAGACCGACCAGCGGCCGACCGTGCTCGGGCTCATCGCCGCGGGACGCATGCGCCCGAGCGTGGGCCGGGTCGAGGTCGACGGGCGGGCGGATGATCTCGATACGCGTCGGCGCGTTGCGCGCGTCGGCGCACTCGATCCGGCGGCCGCGGCGATGCGCCGCCGCATCGCGCTGGTCGACGCCCCCGGCGTGTCCGATCCCGAGCCGAACGTGACGCTCGCCGGCGTCGTCGCCGAAGAGCTGATGTTCGCCGGACGCCGGTCGGACCCCGTGGCCGTGCGCCGCTGGCTCGACGAGCAGGGACTCGGCGGCGAGGCATCCGTCCCCGTCTCGAACGTTGCGCCCGCCGCACGCGTTCGTGCCCTGTGCGAGCTTGCGGTGCTGCGCCCGGGCGTCGAGGGCGTCGTGCTCGTGTCACCCGACCGACACGGGGGCGAGCCCGGCGACTGGTGGACGATCGCCGAGTCGCTGGCGGCGCACGGGTACGCGGTGCTCGTGATCGCGGGGCGGGCATCGCAGTCGGTGCTCGAGACCACGCCCCGTCGAGACCGCGGTTCCTCGCCGAGCGACCACGCCACCACCGCGAACGACACGGTCGTTCGGCGAGAAACTGCGGTCTCGGCATCCGTCCGCACGCCCGACCACCCAAGGCCGAGCCGCGTGCGGCTGCGCCGCGCGACCGCCAGGCCCACCGCCCGCACGACCGCCCGCACGAAGGGCGGCCGCGCATGAAGGTCCCCCAGATGATCCTCGCCGAGCTGCGCCGGCTCACCTCGACGCGCATGTCGGTCCTCGCCCTCGTCGCGCTGATCGCCGTGCCGATCCTGTACGGCGGACTGTACCTGTGGGCGAACCGCGACCCCTACGGCCAGCTCGACCAGGTGCCCGTCGCTCTCGTCGTCGCCGACACCGGCGCAGAGCTCAACGGCACCGACCGCAACCTCGGCGACGAGGTCGCGCAGGAGCTCATCGAAGACGGCACGTTCGACTGGCACCGCACGACCGCCGACGCGGCCGACGCGGGCCTCGACGACGGCGCGTACGACTTCGCCGTCGAGGTGCCCGCCGACTTCACGGCATCCATCGCCTCGCTCACCACCGCCGCTCCGCACACCGCCGACATCGTGCTGCACACGAGCGACGCCAACAACTACCTCGCCTCGACGATCGGCACGCAGGCGGTCGAGAAGATCCGCGCGACGGTCACCGAGAAGGTGGTCGCCGAGGCGGGTCTCACGATGCTCGATGCCCTCGACACGATCCGGGTGCAGTTGACGGATGCCGCAACCGGCGCCTCGCAGCTGGTCGACGGTCTCGCGCAGGCGGGCAGCGGCGCGTCCCAGCTCGCGTCGGGCTCGGCCGCCCTCGCCGACGGCACAGCCCAGCTGCGCGACGGAGCCGCGCAGCTCGCCGGAGGCGCCGCCCAGGTGGCAGACGGCACGGCGCAGCTCGACGCCGTCGCCGATCGTGTGGGCGCGGCATCCGCTCAGGCCATCGGCGCGCTGCCGCAGGCGCGCGCCGACATCGCGGCCAAGCTCGCTGCCGCTGGCCTCGACCAGACGCAGATCGACGAGGTGCTCGCGACGCTCAACCCCGTCGGCGACCGACTGCGCACGGTCGATCAGCGCGTGCAGGACGCCGTCGCGCAGGTCGACCAGCTCGACGACGGCGCCCACCAGGTCGCCGCGGGTTCGGCCACGCTCGCATCGGGCACCACGGCCGCCGCCGACGGCGCCGCGCAGCTGCGCGACGGTGCGGCCGCGCTAGGTGGCGGTCTCACGCAGCTCGAAGACGGGGCGACGCAGCTGCGCGACGGCCTCGCCGACGGGGCGGCCGAGCTTCCCGCGTTCGACGCCGACACACGCCGCGCGCAGGCCGACACCCTCGCGGCGCCGGTCGAGGTCGAGCGCTCGTCGCTCACGCAGGCGCAGAACTACGGCGCGGGGCTCGCGCCGTTCTTCGCCGCCCTGGCCGGATGGATCGGCATCTACGCGCTGTTCCTCATCGTCAAGCCCGTCTCGAAGCGCGCCGTCACAGCGCTGCACTCCCCCATCCGCATCACACTGGCGGGGTGGGCGACGCCGGCCCTCCTGGGCGGCGTGCAGATGATCGGCCTGTTCGGCGTGCTGTCGCTCGCGCTCGGCTTCTCGTTCGCGCATCCGCTCGCGACGCTCGGAATCCTGCTGCTCGCCTCGGCGACGTATGCCGCGATCGTGCTCGCGCTGAACGTGTGGCTCGGCTCGGTCGGACAATTCCTCGGACTCGTGCTCATGGTGCTGCAGCTCGTGACCGCGGGCGGCACGTTCCCGTGGCAGACACTGCCGGCCCCGCTCGCGGCCCTGCACCACGTGTTGCCGATGGGCTACGTCGTCGATGCGATGCGCCAGGTGATGTACGGCGGCAGCACCGGCCGGCTGTGGCTCGACCTGTCAGTCCTCGCCGTGTGGCTCGTCGGCGCGGGCGCCGTGGCGGCGGTCGGCGTCACCCGCATGACGCACTTCCGCACGCTGCGCGACCTGCAACCGAGCATCATCGGGTGACCGATGCCCGCCCCGCGGCCCCGCGGGATCGGTCACCGAATCAGGTGATTTCACCGGCTTAGGCCCCCGCCACCCCACCGCGTCATACCCCCGGTGAACTCACCCGACGACGAGCGGATGCCGCGACTCGCGCCCACACCCAGCTTTTTGGCGCCGGTGGGGCGCCGGGTTAGGATCCCCGGACAGTGCTCTCGCGCGACCGAACGCGCGACACCGAGGATCGCGGTGCCTGGCATCGAGTTCCTCCGCCGAAACTGGAAAGGACTTCGATGATGAAGACCGTACCCTCACCCGACGCCGGACAGAGCGCTCCGGCCGAAGCCGAGCGCCCGCGCAAGCGCACCGTTGGCCGTACGATCGGCCTCGCCGTGTACGGCATCGTCGCGGGCGTCGTGGCGATCGCGCTGATCGCCGTCGGCGCCATCGCCTTCACCGTGCAGCGCTCGTTCCCGCAGCTCGGCGGCGAAGCCGCCCTGGCCGGACTGAACGCGCCGGTGACCGTACAGCGCGATGCGCTCGGCATCCCCACCATCACGGCGACCGACACGCACGACCTGTTCTTCGCGCAGGGCTTCGTGCACGCGCAGGACCGCTTCTGGGAGATGGACTTCCGCCGGCACCTCACAAGCGGCCGACTGTCAGAGCTGTTCGGCCAGTCGCAGCTCGGCACCGACCAGTTCCTGCGCACGCTCGGCTGGCACGACATCGCCGAGCAGGAGTACGAGCTGCTCGACGACACCACGAGGAACTACTACGATGCGTACGCCGAGGGCGTCAACGCGTATCTCGCCGACCACCAGGGAGCGGATGCCTCGCTCGAGTACGCCGTCCTCGGCTTGCAGAACTCCGACTACGAGATCGAGCCCTGGACCCCTGCCGACTCGATCGCCTGGCTGAAAGCCATGGCCTGGGACCTGCGCACCAACGTCAAGGAAGAGACCGAGCGCGCGATCGCCGCCGAGACGTTCACCGAGTCCGAGATGGCGGAGCTGTACCCCCGCTACCCGTTCGACACGAACCCGGTCATCGTCCCGAAGGTCACCACCGACGCGCCCCCGCCGACCGCGAGCGCGGAACCGGCTGAGGCCGGCACCGGCGACCTCGCCTCGGGCGACACCGCGGGCGGCGGGGATGCCGCAGGTGTGGGTGCCGACGCCGTCACCGCGACCGCTTCGGTGGACTGGCATGAGGTCTCGGGTGTCGTGGCCGCCGTCGACGCCCTCCTGGGCGCCGCGGGCGAGGGCATCGGCTCGAACTCATGGGTCATCTCGGGCAAGCTCAGCGAGACCGGAGAGCCCCTGCTGTCGAACGACCCGCACCTCGGGGCGGCTCTGCCGAGCGTGTGGTACCAGGTGCAGCTCACGTGCGCGAACGTCGGCGCGGACTGCCCGTTCGACGTGGCCGGCTTCAGCTTCTCGGGCCTTCCGGGGGTGGTCATGGGCCACAACGACCGTATCGCGTGGGGCTTCACCAACCTCAGGGCCGACGTCACCGACCTGTACCTCGAGAAGGTCGAGGGCGACCAGTACTGGCGCGACGGCGCACTCGTTCCGCTCGACGAGCGCACCGAGACGATCAAGGTGGCTGGTGGCGACGACGTGCCGCTGACCATCCGCTCGACCGCCAACGGCCCGATCGTGTCCGGCCTCACGGGCGAGTTCACCACGATCGCCGACGATCCGTACGTCGGCACCAGCGGCCTCATCGCCGAGCCCGCGAACCCGCCGACCGGCGAGTACGCCGTGAGCCTCAAGTGGACCGCGCTCACCCCCGGCATGGCCCCTGCGGCCCTTCTCGCCATCGACCGCGCGCAGAGCTTCGCGGACTTCCGTGCCGCGGCGGCGCTGTTCGAAGTGCCCGCGCAGAACCTCATCTACGCCGACGTCGACGGCAACATCGGGTATCAGACGCCCGGCAAGCTGCCGATCCGCGGCGCCGGCGACGGCTCGATGCCGCAGCCCGGCTGGGATTCGGCCTACGACTGGCAGGGGTACATCCCGTTCGAGGCGCTTCCGGTGGTCTACAACCCCGAGAGCGGGTACATCGTCACCGCGAACAACGCCGTCATCGCCGACGATGACTCTGACCTCCGCACGCCGGACTGGGACATCGGCTGGCGTGCGGCGCGCATCGCCGACCTGATCGAGCGCCGTTCGGCGAACGGAAAGCTGACCGCCGACGACATGCGTGACATCCAGGCCGACAATGAGTTGTGGATCGGCAAGCGCCTGGCTGCCGCGTACGCGCAGATCAAGACGGGCGATGACAAGACGGATGCCGCCCTCGCGCTGCTCCACGACTGGGATGCGCAGAACGACTCCGACTCCCCCGCTGCCGCGTACGCGAACGTCCTGTGGGACACGCTCGCGCAGAGCATCTTCGTCGAGGGTCGCGACCGCCCCGCCTCGGTCTCGGGCCAGGCGCGCCTGTTCCTGGTGGTCGATCGGCTGCTTGAGAACCCCGACTCCGACTGGTGGAAGAATCCGGCGATCTCGGTGACCGGCCAGCAGGAGATGCTCGTGCACGCGGCGCGCACCGCCTACGACCGGCTGGCCGCGCTGCAGGGCGCGAGCCCGTCGAATTGGAAGTGGGGCACGCTGCACGCGCTCACGCTGCGCAACGGCAGCTTCGGCGAGTCGGGCATCGCGCCGATCGAATGGCTCTTCAACCGCGGCCCGTACCCGGTGGGGGGCGGGGCGTCGATCCCGAACGCGACGGGCTGGGAGATCGGCACGGACTTCTCGACCGTCACCGTGCCGTCGATGCGCATGATCGTCGACCTGTCCGACTTCGACGCCTCTGGGTGGAACCACCTCACCGGAGCCAGCGGCCACGCGTTCCACCCGAACTACGTCGACCAGACCGCGACATGGCAGGCGGCAGACACGACGCCGTGGGCCTACTCGGCCGACGCGGTCGCCGCGGCCACGACCGACACGCTGACGCTCGTTCCGGCATCCTGACCCCCTGGGGCGTGTCCCACTTCTTCGGCTGAGTGCGCCCGTCCAGCCGAAGAAGTGGGACGCGCTACCCGCCGGAGGCCGGAGGGGTGCGGCGGGACTCCGCGAGCTCGTCGACGAGCAGCGAGCGGGACTCGATCGTGCCGTTGCGGTAGGCCTGCCGCGCGACCATGTGCGCCGACAGCGGCGCGGCCGCGAACTGGATCAGCACGACCGGAACGAGAAACGCGACCACCGGCCACGACCGCAGCGAGAGCGCGATCGCGCTGCAGATGAGCAGGACCCCGAGAACCTGCGGCTTGGTCCCCGCGTGCAGGCGCGACGGCACGTCGCGGAACCGCAGCAGGCCGATCGCGGCGGTCAGGCACAGCAGCGCGCCCGCGAGGATCAGCACGAGCACGACGACGTCGATCCAGTCGTTCATTTGTCCTGCGCGTCCCTTCTCGCCACGAACCGCGCGATCGCGATCGAGCCGAACACGCCGATCGCCGCGATGATCAGCAGCACCGGCAAGGTCTTGGTGTGGTGATTGATCGCCATATCGGCGCCCAGCACGCACATCACCTCGGTGAGCAGCACATCCGATGCCACGGCCCGGTCGAGAATCGAAGGGCCGACGACCACGCGCCACAGCGTCAGCAGCGCGGCCGCTGTGAACACGGCGTACACGACGATCAGCAGAATGCTCATGCGGCCCGCCTCTCGGATCGGATGCGCTCGAGCTGGGCGCGCGAGCCGACCGCACGCACGATGCGCGCCTCCCACCGCAGCACGCTCGCACGCTGCTTCTCGATGTCGGCGCGGTCGCGCACCCCGATCACATGCAGGTAGAGGATGCGCCGGTCGCGGTCGGCCTCGAGAATCAGCGACCCCGGGATCAGCGACGCGGTGACGGCGGTGTGGGTCATGATGAGGTCGTCGTCGATGTGCATGTGGACGGCGATGACGGCACTGCGCGGCGGACGGCGGGGGTCGAGCACGAGCCATGCCACCGAGAGGGCGCCGTGTACGACCGCGCCCAGGAACGCCAGCACGAACACCAGTCCCCACCACAGGTTCACGCGCCCCGAGAGCTCGACCGGCGGAAGCCGGAACACGCGAGTCACCGCGACTGCGGCGATGAGTCCGGTGAAGAACGCGGTCCACGTGAACTGCCCCCACAGCATCATCCACAGCAGGATCAGCCACACGAAGAACGGCAGCTGACGCCACACTCGCACGAGGGCGATGCGCGCACGCTCGGCGGGCGTGGCATCCGGAGCAGGGCTCATGACGCCACCTCCTCTTCGAGCTGCACCAGCGTGACCCGCTCGAACAGCGCCTCGCCGATGCGCGCGCACAGGTGGAACAACGGCCCGGCGAACAGCGTGAGCGCGATGGTCACGGCGACCATGCCGGCAGTCGCGGCGGTCATGATGCGCGGGATCATGCGCCGCTCGGTCTGCACCGCGGCGGCGGGGGCGGCGCCGAGGTATTCGATGCGCGCCTCGGTCTCGGCCGAGTCGTCCTCTTCGCGCCAGAACGACAGGTTCCACGCGCGCATGAGCGCGTAGAGGGTGAGCAGGCTGGTCACCACGCCGCCGACGATCAGCACGATCATGATGGGCGTGCCGACGGATGCCGCGGCTTCGAAGAGCGCGAATTTTCCGATGAACCCCGAGAAGGGCGGGAGCCCCCCGAGGTTCACCGCGGGAATGAAGTAGAGCACGGCGATCACCGGGGCCGCGCGCATGAGGCCCTTCACCCGCAGGATCGAGGTGCTGCCCGCGCGGCGCTCGACGAGCCCCACCGCCAGGAACAGCGTGGTCTGCACCACGATGTGGTGGACCATGTAGTAGATCGTCGCGCCGATGGCCGCGGGCGTGCCGATCGCGAGTCCGAAGATCATGTACCCGATGTGGCTGACGAGCGTGAACGACAGGATGCGCTTGAGCTCGGCCTGCGCGACCGCGCCCAGCACACCGACGATCATCGTCGCGAGCGCGGCGATCATCAGCACGAAGTTGACGTCGTTGCCTTGGAACAGCTGGGTCTCGGTGCGGATGATGGCGTATACGCCGACCTTGGTCAGCAAGCCGGCGAAGACGGCCGTGACCGGCGCAGGCGCGGTCGGGTACGAGTCGGGCAGCCAGAACGACAGCGGGAAGACCGCCGCCTTGATGCTGAACGCGAGCAGCAGCGTGACGTGCAGCACGAACTGGGTCTGCTGCGGCAGCTCGACCATGCGCTCAGAGATCTGCACCATGTTCACTGTGCCCAGCGCCCCGTAGATCATCGCGATCGCCGACAGGAACAGCACCGACGACACAAGTGACACGACGATGTAGACGACGCCGGTGCGGATACGCGACTCCGTGCCCCCGAGCGTGATGAGCACGAAAGAGGCGACCAGCAGGATCTCGAACCCGACGTACAGGTTGAACAGGTCGCCGGCGATGAACGCGTCGAAGATGCCCGCCGCGAGGATCAGGTACGACGGGTGGAAGATCGACACCGGAGTGTCGTCGTCTCCGTCTGCGGCACCCTGCCCGACCGAGAAGAGCAGGACCGCGAGCAGCACGATGCTCGAGACGACCACCAGCAGCGCCGCGAGCCGGTCGACGTAGAGCACGATGCCCACCGGCACGGGCCATCCGCCCACCGACACCGCGAACGGGACGCCCCCGTTGTCGACCGCGAACAGCAGCACCGCCGCGATCACGCAGACGACGCTCAGCGTGATGATCGACACCACGATCTGGGCGCGGCGGTGCCGACCTGCGATCAGCGCGATCGCCGCGCCCAGCAGGGGCAGCACCACCAGCAGCGGTACGAGCGCGTTCATGAGCCCCCACCCCCGTCTCGCGGCTCGTCGCGGTCGTCGGTGGGCGCCTCGTCGCGCAGCCCGGGCACGTCACGGGCGTGCAGCACCACGATCGGGGCGGTTTCGACGCCGACGAAGTCGGTCGTCGCGTCGTCGTCGGCGTCTTCGATCTCGGTCTCGTCGTCCATGGTCACTTCGACGGTGCGGGCGCGCAGCGCGACATCCTCTTCGTCGTCCTCGACGGTGTCGGCCTGGCCCAGCTGCCACGACCGGTAGATCAGGGCCAGCAGGAACGCCGAGATCGCGAACGTGATGACGATCGCCGTGAGCGTCAGCGCCTGCGGCAGCGGATCGGACATGTCTTCGGGGGAGGCCTCGCCGAAGAAGGGCGCGGGCCCGGGCTGTCCCATCACGATGAGCAGCAGCAGGTTGGTCGCGTTGCCGAGCAGCAGAAAGCCGATCAGCACACGCGTGAGGCTGCGCTCGAGCATGGCGTACACGCCGCATGCGAACAGCACCGCCATGACGACGATGAGCACGAGCGACACGTTCATGCGCTGACCTCCCGCTCCCGCGAAGGGGTCGGGGATTCAGTCGTCTGCCGATCGACCTCGGCGCCGAGGCTGCGCAGCACGTCGAGCACGAGCCCGATGACCACGAGGTACACGCCGATGTCGAACACCGTCGACGTCACGAACTCGACGTGGCCGAGCAGCGCGACCTCGCCCTCCCACGAGTAGCTCGTGAGCGGCGGGTCGCCGAGGAACACCGGCAGCACCGCGCACGCGACGGCGATCGACATGCCCACTCCGAGGAGGCGCCCCGCGTCGGTGGGCGCGGCTGCGCCCAGCTCGTACCGGCCGCCGGCGATGTAGCGCATGACCAGCGCCATGCCCGCGACCAGTCCCCCGGCGAACCCGCCGCCGGGCAGGTTGTGGCCTGCGAACAGCAGATAGAGCGACACGACGATGATCGTGTGAAAGAGGATCCGCACGACCACCTCGAGCATGATCGAACGGTTCTCGGGCCGCACGCGGCGCCCGCCCACAAGCCACGCCATGCGTGCGCCGGGGGCTTCGCGCCGCGTCTTGAGCCCGTCGTCGGTCTCGACCAGCGGCGCCCGCGCGCGCCCCGCACTCCTCGGGAGGGCCGCCGTGCCCGAGAGCGTGTCGGCGCGATGGGTCACGAAGACGAGGGATGCCACGCCCGTCGCCGCGAGGATCAGCACCGACAGCTCACCCATCGTGTCCCACCCGCGCAGATCGACGAGAGCCACGTTCACGACGTTGCGGCCGTGACCGAGGTGATACGCCAGATCGGGGAACGCGATCGAGTCGGACTGATCCTGCCGAGCGGAGGTGGCCACGATGGCCACGATCGCCATCGTGACACCAACCGCTCCGGCCAAGATCGCGCGTCCGATGGGCGCGGCCGATCCGTTGTGCTCACCGAGTCGCGAGGGGATCCGGCGCAGCACGAGCGCGAAGGCCACCAGGGTCACCGTCTCGACGAGGATCTGCGTGAGGGCGAGATCGGGTGCGCCGCTCGTCGCAAACAGCAGCACCATGCCCAGGCCCGTCACCGACACGAGCACCACGCCGGTGTAGCGCTTGCGCGCGCGCACCGCGATGAAGCCGGCGAGGATCATCACGGGCGCGACCGCGAGCTGCACCGGCGTCTGGTAGGCATCGAGCGCGGCCTTCCACTCCGAGCCCGCCAAGATCACGGTGCCTTCGGCGGCGATCAGCACGACGAAGATCGTCCCGACGTACACCGGCAGCGAACCGCGCTGCGTCAGGCTCGTCGTCACCACCGAGGCCCGCGCGATGCCACGCAGCATCGTGTTGTACACGTCGCTCGCGGTGAACGGCAGCATGCGCTTTGCCCACGAGCGCATCGCGGTGAGCCAGAAGACGCCGAACCCGACGACGATCGCGGTGAGCGAGATCCACAGGGCCGGCTCGAACCCGTGCCACAGCGCGAGGTGCGCCGCGTGACCGGGAGCGGGCACGCCCGCCGACGCGGCCGGCGCGGTGTCGGCGTACGGCGCCAACGCGGTGTCCAGCAGCGGAGCGCACAGCCCCGCGATCAGGCCGAGCGACGACAGCACGACCGGCGCGGCGACGAATCCGATCGGCGGATCGGGCCACGCGGTCGCGGTGCGCGCGACGCCCGAATCCTTCTTCGTCCAGAACGCGCCCCACAGGAACCGGATGCCGTACGCGGCGGTGAGCACGGACCCCAGCGCCACTCCCGAGACCGCCACGATGCCCCACGGCGCGCCGTGCTGCGCCTCGTAGAGCAGCGCGGCGAGGGCTGACTCCTTCGCGACGAACCCGATGGTGGGGATGATGCCGGCCATCGAGGCGACAGCGAGGAACGAGAAGGTCGCCAGCACCGGCGCCTGGCGGCCGACGCCGCTGAGCTCGCCGATGTCGCGCGTCGAGAGCTGCCGGTCGATCACGCCGACGACCAGGAACAGTGCGGACTTGAACAGCGCGTGGCCGACCAGCAGCGCCAGGCCCGCGAGGGCCGCATCGCGCGTGCCGTAGCCGAGAACGACCGCCAGCAGGCCCAGTTGGCTCACCGTGCCGAAGGCCAGGATGCGCTTGAGATCGGCCTCGCGCAGCGCCTGCAGCCCGCCGAGGAGCATGGTGAACACACCCAGCGAGATCACGATCGGCCGCCAGGTCGGCGCGACGGCGAACACCGGCGCCAGACGCGCGATGAGGTAGATGCCCGCCTTCACCATCGCGGCCGCGTGCAGGTAGGCGCTGACCGGCGTGGGCGCCGCCATGGCGCCGGGAAGCCAGAAATGGAACGGGAAGATCGCCGACTTGCTGAGCGCGCCGACGAGGATCAGGACGAGTGCCGCATCCACCACCGGTCCGGTGGGAGCCTCGGCGAGGATCGTCGAGAGGCTCGACGTGCCGGCGTCGACGACGAGCAGCACCACCCCGATCAGCATCACGAGCCCGCCGAGCGTGGTCACCAACAGCGCCTGAAGCGCCGCACGGCGGCTCGCGGCGCGGCGATGGTAATACCCGATGAGCAGGTAAGACAGCACGCTCGTGATCTCCCAGAACATCACCAGCACGATGAGGTCGTCGGTGAGCACGAGCCCGTACATCGCGCCCGCGAAGGCGAGCAGCACCGCCGAGAACTGCCCGACTCCCTCGGTCTTGTCGGCGAAGTACCAGCGGCAGTAGACCATCACGAGCGCGCCGACGCCGGTGACGATGATCGCCATGACCCAGCCGAGGGCGTCCATGCGCATCGACAGAGAGACGCCGAGGGCGGGGATCCAGTTGTATTCCTCGAACGGAATCTGCCCCGACAGCACCTGCGGGGTCAGCATCACGGCGTGAACGAACGCGGCCAGCGGAACGACCGCCCCGACGAAGAACGCGCGAGCGCCGATGCGCGACACCAGCCATGGCAGCGCGAGCGGGAGGATCGCGAACGCTGCAAGGACGGCCAGCATCATCGGGCCTCCTCGAGAGTCGTCGCAGCGCGGGGGTCGCTGTGCGGGCGGTCGGGGTCGTCCGGACGAGTCTAGCGGTCGGTCAGACCCGCCGAAGCGCCAGATGTCACGACCTTCGCGTCTCTCGCGCTGCGCGCGTGCCAGAGTGGTGCCGTGGTCGCAGCATCCGCTCTGGGCCTGCCGCGATGGGCGAGGGAATGCGTCGCGGGCGCGGTCGCGACGGCGCTCGCGGTGATCGTGGTGGGCGCACTCGCGGCAGGCGATCGGGCAGAGGTGCTCTTTCGCGACGCCGATTCGCTGTTCCCCGCGCTGCTGGTGAACTCCCTCGCCGCAGGCCAGCCCCAGGACTGGGCACTGTCGCCCGCCTTCTTCATTCCCGAGGTCGCCCTCTTCGCCATGCTGAGGCTCATCGCCGCGCCGCTGGGAGTGGGGCTCGAGGGCACGCTCGCCATCAACGGGGTCGTGAACCTGGTCGCGCTGTACGGCGCGATGCGGATCGCCTCGGGCTCTGCTCGCGTCGCACGCGCCCCCGTGGCCGGCGCGCTTCTCGCCTTCGGCGCGTTCGCGCTGCTCGCCATCACCGAGACCACCGCGGTGCGCGACTCGTTCCAGTTCGCGTCGATGGTCGCCTTCACGACGTACTACAGCGCGACCGCGATCGGCGCGGTGGCGGTCGTGGGCCTCGCGCGGCGCGCACTCGATCGCATCACCACCGGATCACGGATGCCCCTCCCCCACCTGCTCGTGATCGGGGCGGTGGCCGCGGCATCCGTCTTCAGCAACCCGCTGTTCGCGGTCTGGGCGACCTTTCCGGTCACCGTGCTCGCACTGGGCGTCGCCTTCTGGAGACGTATGCCGCACCAGTTATGGATCGTCGTGGCCGTCGTCGGCGGCTCGGGCGCCGGGTATCTGCTGCGCTACACGGTTGCCCGCTGGATCGCCCCGACCACGGCGCCCTACGCCGAGCCGGACCGCTGGCGGGACACGATCGGCTATCTCGGCGGGCTCCTCGGCGACCGCGCGACCGCTCCGTGGGGCTGGGCCGGCGCTCTGCTCGTCGTCGCGATGCTCGCGACCGGTGTGGTCGCCACGGTCGTGCTGGTGCGTCGCCGGAGCACCGGCACCGCGTTCGTCGCGGCCTACGCGTGGACGGCGCCGCTGCTGATCGCCGTCGGGGCCGTCGCCGTCGGCACGCACGCGGCCCGCTACCTGCAGCCCTTCGCGTTCGCCTCAGCCCTCGCGCTCACGGTGCTTCCCGACCTCGTCGCGGCACCGGTTCTGCGCCGCAGTTCCGCGGCGATCGCCGCCACCACCGGGGGAGTGGCGCTCGCTGTGCTCGCCGGGTTCGGCGTCGTCGGCCTCACCGGCGAGGCCGACCGGCCCGACGCCGATCTGGCGTGCGTCGTCTCGTGGGTCGAGGCCTCCGGTCGCACGGGTGCGGGGCAGTTCTGGACCGTCCGGCTGCCGAAGACACACCTCTCCGACCCCCGGGCGCTCGTGCAGGTCGATCACCGGCTCAACGGGTACGCCTGGATCGTCAACCGCGACGACTTCACCGTCGGCGAGGTGTCGTTCCTGGTGCTCGACGACCAGTCCGTGCCCTTCGACCTTCCCGGCGGGCGCACTCTCGACGAAGCCGGCCTGGTCTCGTGCGGCCGCTACACGATCGCGGACTTCGGCGCCGGAGGCGCCGTGCCACTCGGCCCGCAGCGGTCATAACGTCGGCACGGATGCCGTCGTATTGCCCTCCCGGAATATGCACGTGAAGCGAACGGAATCGGCCTCTTCCTCGGCGAGCATCGCCGCCACCGCGGCGCCCGCGGCGCGACCCTTCTCGGTGGCCGGCTGCACGAGCGTGGTGAGTTCGTACGGCGCGAGACCGTCCACCACGATCCCGTCGAACCCGGTCACGCTGACGTCGACTGGCACGCGCAGCCCCGCCTCCTCGGCCGCACGCACGACCCCGGCGGCGAGCAGGTCGCTCTGCGCGATCACCGCGGTCGGACGGCGCCGCGGGTCGGCGAACAGCTCGCGGCCGGCCGCGAGGCCCTCGTCGATGAAGCTTCCGGCGGCAGCGTAGGCCGGGGCATCCGGATATATGTCGCGCACCCCCGCGAGGCGCTCGCGCGTCACCTCGACGCTGATCGTGCGCTCGTCGGCCTCGCTCATGAGCCCCCGGCGCCATCCTGCGCGCGTGGGCAACGTGACCGTCGCGACCCTGGTGTGCCCGAGCGAGCGCACATGCTCGGCCGCGCGTCGCTGCGCCTCGCGGTTGTCGAGTTCGATGCGGGGCACGCCCTCGCCCGCGTCGCCCTCGATGACGACCACCGGTATGTGCCGCGCGCGCACCGCGTCGAGCGACTCGCGCAGCACGCCGCTGCAGCCGATGAGCACGGCCGCGTCGAGGGGAGCGGTCATGAGCGACGGCGCGGGCTCGCTGACGGCCGAGGTCGGGTTCTGGTCGCGCAGCAGGAGCAGCCCCGCGCCGAGAGGGGCGACAGCTTCGGCGAGGCCGTCCATCATGAGCGTCTTCACCGGGTCGAGGAACGCCGTTCCGAGGTGCTCCTCGAACACGACGCCGACGATCCCCGACCGCCCGCGGCGCAGCGAAGCCGCGCGAGGATCGGGACCGGTGTAGCCGAGGTGCGCCGCGGCGTCGAGCACGCGTCGGCGCGTGGCATCCGAGACCGGCGTCTTGCCGCTGAACACGACGGAGGCCGTCGACGGCGAGACTCGCGCCTCGCGCGCGACGTCCGAAATGGTGGCTCGGCGCAGGCTCATCCCGTAGATCGTAACCTGTCTGTGTTCCCGCCGGTCGAATCGATTCGGTAGGCTGGCCCGCATGGTGTCTTCGCTCGCGCGATCCCAGCTCGTGCGCTGGCGGAGCGCCATCTTCGCGATCTTCCTCGCGAGCGGCCTGAGCATCGCCACGTGGGCCTCGCGCGTGCCCGCCATCAAAGACGCGATCGGCGTGGATCGCACGCAGCTGGGCCTCATGCTGCTGGTCGGCGGCCTCGCCTCGATCGTCGGCCTCTCGCTGAGCTCGCTCGTGCTCACGCGCTGGGGAGCACGGCGCGGCATGCTCACCATGATGATCGTGTTCGCGATCGGGGTCGCCACGATCGGGGTGGGCTCCGACGTCCTGCGGTCATTCGGCGTCGTGACCGTGGGGCTCGTGCTGTGGGGCTTCGGCAACGGATGCCTCGACGTGATGATGAACGTCGAGGGCGCGGCCATCGAGACGCACATGCACAAGACGATCCTTCCGCTGTTCCACGCCTTCTTCAGCTTCGGCACCGTCATCGGCGCGGGGCTCGGCTGGCTCGCGATCCACGTCGGCCTGAACGTGCTCATGCACCTCGTGATCGTGGCAGTGCTGATCCTCGTGGTCGCCTTCGTCAGCGTCGCGAACGTCCCCGCAGACGAGGCGATAGACCCCGCGACGCCCACGCAGAAGGCGGGGTGGCGCGACCGTCTATCGCTGGCACTGTCGGCGTGGAAGGAGCCGCGCACCTATGCGTTGGGCATCGTCATGCTCGGGATGTCGTTCGCCGAAGGCGGCGCGAACGACTGGCTCGCGCTCGGGATCGTCGAGGGCCACGGCGCCGAAGAGGCGTACGGCGCGGCGGGCCTGGCGGTCTTCTCGGTGAGCATGACGGTCGTCCGCGTGCTCGGCAGCCCCCTCGTGGACCGCTTCGGCCGCGTCGCGACCCTGCGCGTGCTCTCGGTCACGGCCACGGCGGGCCTGCTGCTGTTCATCCTGGCGCCGACCATTCCGCTCGTCTTCGTCGGCGCGGCGCTGTGGGGCGCAGGCGTCTCGCTCGGCTTCCCGCTGGGCATGTCGGCCGCCGCCGACGACCCCGCGAAGGCCGCGGCGCGCGTGAGCGCCGCGGCGACCATCGGCTACGTCGCGTTCCTCGCCGGCCCGCCGGTGCTCGGCTTCATCAGCGAGCAGATCGGCCTGCTGAACACGCTGTACATCCTGGTCGCGCTGATCGTGGCATCCGGAATCGCGTCCTCTGCCGCCAAGCCGCTGCCCGGCTCGCACGTCGGCGTCGGCACGGGGCGCGCCCAGTGAAACCCCTCTCACAAGCTCCTCGACGAGCCAAGACACGCCGACCCGAGGAGCGTGCGCACGGCACGTCTGGACGCGTCGTACCGCGGCCTGCCGCCGGTAGGCTCGTCGGATGCGTCTTGTCATCGCCCGCTGCTCGGTCGACTACACCGGCCGACTGACCGCGCACCTGCCGCTCGCGACCCGGCTGCTCATGCACAAGGGCGACGGCAGCCTGCTGGTGCACTCCGACGGCGGCTCGTACAAGCCGCTGAACTGGATGTCTCCGCCCTGCCGCCTCGACGTCGAGGAGCCCGACGCCGACTCTGCCGCCGCGGGCGTGGTCGAGCACTGGCGCGTGACCCACGCCAAGACGGGGGATGCTCTGCTGGTGCGCATCTACGAGGTGCTCCACGACTCGTCGCACGAGCTGGGCGTCGACCCGGGGCTGCAGAAGGACGGCGTCGAGGCCGACCTGCAGCGCCTGCTCGCCGAGCAGGTCGGGGTGATCGGCGAGAACCTCACCCTCGTGCGCCGCGAGTTCCCCACCGCGATCGGCCCGGTGGACCTGCTGCTGCGCGATCCGGCAGGCGGCACGATCGCCGTCGAGGTCAAGCCGCGCGGCGACATCGACGGCTCGATCTCTTCTACGCCTGTTCCCGGCCACGTGGCCGTCGAGGTCAAGCGCAAGGCCGGGATCGACGCTGTCGAGCAGCTGACTCGATACCTTGATCTGCTGAACCGCGATCCGCACCTTCGCCCGGTCAAAGGCGTGCTCGCCGCGCAGTCCTTCGCACCGCAGGCACGCACGCTGGCCGCCGACCGCGGGATCGACTGCGTCGTCCTCGACTACGACGCGATGAAGGGCGTCGACAGCGGGTTGCCGACGCTCTTCTAGAATCCAGGCGTGCTGATCACATCGCGTTCCGGGGACGTCATCGAGCTGCGCATCACCGCGTACCAGTAAGGCAAGTCGCCGTCGGCACCGGCGGGCGGATGGGACGAGAACTGGCTCAACGTGGCTGGGCGAGTGAAGTACGGCGAAGAGTCCTGGACGTTCCACGAGCCATGCCTGACCTCTTGGGAAGCACAGGAGTTGCTGACGTGGCTGCGACACGTCGGTCAGCAGACTCCGAGCGAGGTCGAGTTCACAGAGCCGAACCTCGCATTCGCCGCGCGCCCGGATGCCGAGGGCGGGACGACGATTGTCGTCACGCTCCAGGGCGAGTCAGCTCCGCCCGATACCTCCGACGCGGACCGCTGGGGCGCGGGCCGGGAGATCTCGTTCCGCGTCTCCGCGGACGCCCTCGTCGCTGCCGCTGAGGCCTGGGAACGTGACCTGACGGAGTTCCCTATCCGGTGAAGCGGCGACATCGACGGCGTCGAGCAGCTCACCCGCTACCTGGAGCTGCTCGGCCGCGACCCGCACCTCACGCCGGTGACGGGTGTGTTCGCCGCGCAGGAGATCAAGCCGCAGGCCAAGGTGCTCGCCGCGGATCGCGGCATCCGCTGCGACACCCTCGACTACGACGAGATGAAGGGCGTCGAGTCCGGCGCGCCGCGCCTTTTCTGACGCGCTCCGGGTCAGTGCGAAGCCTTGATGCCGAGCGCGGGCGAGATCGATTGCCGGCGCGCAGCGTGGTGTATCGAGACCCGGGCAATGGCCACACCACACCGCGGGACTTGACCGCTGCCGTTCCCTCTCTTCGCGCCCGCACGCCCCGGCTGATCACGCCAACGCGGCCGCACCGAGATCATCGACGGATCGAGGCTTAGGCTGGTGCCCATGTCGAGTCGATCGCCGTGGACGTGTGTGCTGTGGGACGTCGACGGCACGATCGTGGATGCCTCCGACGGCATCCTGCGTCGGCTCACGATCACCCTCGAGCACTTCGGCAGGCAGGCGCCCACCCGTGCCGAGCTGGTGCACTGGATCGGCCCGCCGATGTTCGAGTCGTTCCAAGTCACCGGAGGAATGACCCCCGACGGGGCGGCCGAGGCGGTCGCGTTCTACCGGGCACTCGGCAAGGCCGACGGGTACACGACGGGCGCTCGCCTGTTCGACGGCGTCGGCGGGCTCATCGAAGAGCTCGCCGCGGCGGGCGTCCCGCAGGCGACGGCGAGCTCGAAGCCTGAGCGGCAGGTTCTCGCGCTCATGGAGCACTTCGGCCTCGCGCCGTGCTTCGCGGCGATCGCGGGCGCCACCGACGACGAGCGCACGCTCGCCGGAAAGGCGCAGATCATCGCCGAGGCGCTGCGACGCCTCGAGGCGCTCGGCATCGACACGAGCCGGCCGGTGCTCGTCGGCGACCGGCACCACGACATCGACGGTGCGGCCGAGCACGGCATCCCGACCATCTTCGTGCGGTGGGGCTTCAGCTGGCCGCACGAGTCCGAGGGCGCCCAGGCCGCGGTCGACACGGTCGCGCAGCTGCGCGATCTGCTGCTGGTGACCGATGCCGCGCCCGAGGTCCCTGCCGATGGCTGAGCTCTTCGGCCGGATCCTTCCCGCGCTCGTCATCTTCGGGGTCACCGCACTGGGGGTCGCCGCGCTCGCGTGGGCGATCCACCGCGCCCGACGCTCGCCCCGGGCGCGCGCGGCCGCCGAGGCGGTGCGCCAGCGCGCCGGCTCGGCCCTCGTGCGTCTCGATGACGCACTCGACGAGCTCGAGATCGAGGTCGGCCTCTCGGGGGCGCTCTACGGGGGAGATGCCCCGACCTCGCTGCGCCGCGCGCGCATCACCGCGCAGCACGTGCGCGACGCCGCGTTCGAGCAGTTCCACCAGATCTCGACACCCAGCGCCCTCCCCGTCGACATCCGGCACACGTCCACGCAGATAGAGCGTCGATGCGACGAGGCGATGGCCACCATCGACCGCGCCCGCACCGAGCACCGTGCGTGGATGACGACGAACGTGTCGGCCGCCGCGCAGGTGGCCGCTGCGCGGGCACGCCGCGACGCGCTGCGCACTTCGATGGGCGACACCGCCGCGCTCGTGTCAGACCTCTCGGCCCGCTTCGCCGACGACGAGTGGCGCGAGGCGTCGCGCGCGGCACGCGCAGCCGGCGACGCGCTGCACAAGGCCGACGCGATCCTCGCCGAGGCCGCCGCGCACGCCGCCGACCCCTCGCGCACGGCGCTTCCCGAGCTCGCACGCGCCGAGCGCCTGCTGCGCACGGCCGAAGTCGAGTCCCGCGTGCTCGAAGAGCAGCATCGCCTCGTGACCCAGGCGGCGCTGGCGGTCCCGGGCGAGGTCGAGTCCGCCCGCGCCGCGCTGCAGCAGGCCGTCCTCATCCGCGAGCACCTCGAACCGGTCGACGCCGAGCGGCTGGGTGCCGAGCTGCGGGCGATCGACGGCGCGCTCACCGCGATCGAGACGGATGCCGCGCGCCACCCGACCCGCACGATCGACGCCCTCGCACGCGTGCGCAGCCGCCTCGACCTCGCCCTGGGCGACGCCCGCACCGCGCAGCAGCGACTGCGCGGAGCACGCACGGCACTGCCCGGAACCCTCGCCGCCGCGCGCGCCGCGGTCGCGCAGGCCGAAGCATCCGTCGCCCTCTCGCGAGCCGGTGCCGACGCCCGCTCGCGGCTGCTCTCGGCGCAGCGCGAGCTCGCCTCGGCACGGCAGTCGCAGGACCCCGTCGAGGCGCTCGACGCCGCGCGCCGCGCGATGCGCGACGCCGAAGACGCGAAGGCGCTCGTCGACTACGCCCAGCTCGGACGGGTCTAGTAGCGGTCACGACCCCGTCACTATCGTGAGGGGCATGACGACGGATGCCGCCACCCGCCCCCGCAGCGCGTTCGTGGTCGTCGTCGGGAGGCTGCCGGCGACGCTGTCGATGATCGTCGCGATCCTCGTCGTCGGTGTCGCGAGTGCGGGACTGTGGTCGCCGTTCACCCAGAGCCCGCTGTGGGATGCCGTGGCCTACGGTCTTCCCGCGCTCGAAGCCGGAAGGTGGTGGACGCCGTTCACCGGCACGTTCTTCGTGAACGAGCCGTGGGTGTTCATCCCGACGATCATCGGCTTCTTCGGCATGGCCTACCTGGAGTGGAAGCGGCGCTGGGTCGTGGCGCTAGCCTACTACTGGATCGGGCAGCTGTTCGCGGTGCTCGCGACGGCCCTGCTGCTGTGGGGGCTGTCGCAGTTCGAGTGGCAGTGGGCGCAGACCCAGGCCGCCGCCCTCGACGTCGGCGCGTCGGGCGGCACGATGGCCTGCATCGCGGCGGCGGTGGGGCTGTTCGTGGCCCCGTGGCGGGTGCGCGGCTGGCTGGTGCTGCTGTCGTTCGTGTTCGTGACGATGCTGTTCTGGGGCTCGCTCGACGACATCGAGCACCTGGTGGCGGTGCTGCTCATCTTGTTCGTCGACCGTTCGCTGCACGTCCAGCGCACTACCGTGCGAGAGCAGCGCCTCATCGCGTTCATCGCGATCGTCGTGCTCGGCCTGATCCAGATCATCACCGCGCTGGTGCCGACCGATGGGCCTTTCGGGCCCACCGATCCCGCGTCGGGCGGCGCGCTGGACATCGCCATCGACACGGTGGTGATCGCGGTCGTCGCGAACGGTCTGCGCCGCGGGCGGTTCTGGGCGTGGGTCGTCTCGGTCGTGATCGCGTCGCTCAACCTGGTGTGGGGCGCGTTCATCCTGGCGCTCATCTCCGCGTTCAGTCAGGTCGCCGTAGAGCAACGGATCGACGGCGAGACCGAGCTCGCCCTCGCGAGCGCGGCGCTGTGGGCGGTGATGCTCATCTATCTGATCTGGGTGCGGCGCGCGTTCCGCGCCAAGCGCCGCTCGACGCTCGGGCACGAGCCCGTGCCGACGGTCGCCGATGTCAAGGCGGCCCTCCACGCGCACGGCGGCGGCACGCTGTCGTGGATGACGACGTGGGACGGAAACGAGTACGCGCGCGCGGGGGAGGGCATCGTCGCCTACCAGCGACGCGCCGGCGTCGCCCTCGCTCTGGCTGACCCCATCGGTGCGGAGGCGTCGCGCGAGGCATCCGTGCGCGAGTTCATCCGCAACGCGGAATCGGCGGGGCTCGTGCCCTGCTTCTTCAGCGCCGACGAGGCGACCCGCGCGGCGGTGCCGTCGACGTGGCGCAGCATGATCGTCGCCGACGACACGATCGTCGACCTGCCGGGGCTCGAGTTCACCGGCAAGCGCTGGAACTCTGTGCGCACCGCGCTCAATCGCGCCGGACGCGAGGAGATGACGTTCCGGATGACGCGACTGACCGACGAGACGTGGGGGATCAAGGCGCAGCTGCGCGGGATCTCGGAGATGTGGGTCGGCGACAAGGGCCTGCCCGAGATGGGATTCACCCTCGGCACCCTCACCGAAGCCGCCGACCCCGAGGTGCGCCTCGCCCTCGCGATCTCGCCCGATGGCGACGTCGACGGGTTCCTGTCGTGGCTGCCCGTCTACGGCGAGGGCGGCCGCGTGCGCGGCTGGACGCTCGACCTCATGCGCCGCCGCGAGGGCGGCTTCGGACCCGTGATGGAGTTTCTGATCGGCTCATCGGCACGCCAGTTCTCAGACGAGGGCGCCGACTTCGCGTCGCTGTCCGGCGCGCCGCTCGCGCACGACTACCCACCCGATGCGGGCATGATCGCCGCGCTCAGCGACAGGCTCGCCGAAGCGCTCGAGCCGGTGTACGGCTTCCGCTCGCTCCACCGCTTCAAGGAGAAGTTCCACCCACGGTACGAGACGCTGTACCTGCTCTACCGCGACGAGGCCGATCTCACACGCATCGGCGCGGGACTGACGCGCGCATTCCTTCCGGATGCCACGCTGCGCCAGTTCGCCGAAGCCGGGATCGGCCTCGCGCGCGGCGAACACGATTGACACGCGTTCCCTCGACCCCCGAGTGAACGCGTGGGTCGCGGCATCCGCCTCATGTGGCGAGCAGATGCCGCGGGCCGCGCTGCTTACAGCGGGCGGATGTTCTCGGCCTGGAGGCCCTTGGGGCCCTGTGCGATCTCGAACTCGACGCGCTGGTTCTCTTCGAGCGAGCGGTAGCCGCCCGACTGGATCGCGCTGTAGTGCGCGAAGACGTCTGCGCCACCCTCATCGGGAGCGATGAAGCCGAAGCCCTTCTCGGAGTTGAACCACTTGACAGTGCCCTGCGTGCTCATGAAATGCCGTTCTTTGCTTGCCCGCGCCACCTGCACGAGTCCTGACCCACGCTAGTGCGCGAGCATGGCCGGGGGCGAGAGTCATTTCGGATGGTGACAGAAATGTTGCACGGGACGTGATACGGCGCCTCGACGCGACGCCGGCCCATCGTACGCCCGGGCCGAGCGAACTCGAGGCCCGGGCGTCGACGGATCCCCCCGGATAGGCCACGCCATGCGTGACAGCGTCACTTTACCGAGATTCACGAGCCGAGGCGAGAGGAGTCTCCTGCCAACGAGACTCCGTTCGGCCAGAGGGTGGGTGTGTGCTTATAATCCGCGCGTGCCAGAAACGCGGACGACGGCGAAGGATGCCACATCCCGCGCACTCGGCGACGACATCCACACCCTGATCGGCGAGGCGATCCTCGACGGACGCCTGCCCGAAGGGGAGCGTCTGCGCGACCACGAGCTCGCCAAGCGCCTCGGCGTCTCCCGCACGCCGGTGCGCGAAGCGCTGCAGCGGCTCGAGGTCATCGGCCTGGTCGAGGTCGCTCCGCACCGCTACACGCGCGTGTCGAGTCCGACCGCCCACGCGAAGGCTGAGACCGAGGTGTTCGTCGTGCTCACGATGGGAAACGCCTCGCTGCTCGCCGCCCGGCGCGCCGACGACGCCGCCCTCGCGAGAATCGTCGCACTAGCCGATCGGCTGGTGGAGGCATCCCGCGCCGACGATCCGGCGGCCGTGCTCGAGGTCGGCTACCCGCTCTTCGCCCTGATCACTCGCGCCGCCGCCAACCCGGTCATCTCACGCGTGATGCGCGAGGCGAAGTTCGCGCTGCGGCGCAACCTCGTCGGGTGGAGGTTCCCGGTCACCGACCGCGACGAGCGGACGTCACGGTTCGAGCAGTTCCGTGACGCCTTGGCCGCACGCGACGGCGCCGCGGCCGAGCTCGCGCTGCGACAGGCCAACGGCTTCGCCTGAGCATCCGGCCCATCCTCAGGCGGCCAGTCTCTGCCATCTCAGCCCCGTCCAGGCGAGCCCTCTTCTCCTGCGGATGCGCGACCGCGCTGTGCTCGAACCGCACGGTGAGAAGCGGGGCGCGCGGTACCTGTTGCCGGGGACATGAACGCTCTGTTCGCTGCGCGGTGGAGGAATCCGCCGCTTCGCATAGAGTCCTGGCGCCGAGACCGCCGCTGAGTACCGCGGAGACAGGCGTGTTCGCCTTCGTCGACCGCAATGGCCGCATCGATGTCGTCCGCATCCTCCACCAGCGAATGGACCCAACGCGTCTCACGTGAGCCCGGCCTCGCCCCCGTCGAAGGCCTCTGGCAAAGATCAGGATGGGCGGGATGAGGATGACACGCCCGAACCCATCCACTCTTTGGCCGATGACCCGTAGCACACAGATCAGCACGTCGCACCGGAAACGACTGAGCCCCCGGCCGGTAAATACCTGGTCAGGGGCTCAAATCGTTCTGTGCGCGAGGGGGGAGTTGAACCCCCACGCCCTTTCGGGCACTGGCACCTGAAGCCAGCGCGTCTGCCTATTCCGCCACTCGCGCGAGTCGTTGCCCAAACGAACTACGAACTCAACTTCCCGAGGATATCACGCCGTGCGACCACGGCCGAATCCGGTGCGGCGGGCGCGCACTTCGCGAGGGTCATCCATGGTCAATTCAGCCGGTGCAATTAGCATGTACCCACCGACGCCTGCCTGAGGAGACGTGTGGGACTACTTGACAGCTTCGAGAAAGGTCTCGAACGCGCAGTGAACAGCGCGTTCGCCAAGACCTTCCGCAGCGGCATCCAGCCTGTCGAGATCGCCTCTGCCCTGCGCAGCGAGCTCGACAAGAAGGCCGCGGTCGTCACGCGCGACCGCATCCTCGCGCCGAACACGTTCACCGTGCGTCTCTCGCCGTCGGACGACGCGAACATGCGGGCGATCGGCCCGGCACTCGGCGACGAGCTCGACGCGCTCGTGCACAAGCACGCGAAGTCGCAGGGCTACACCTTCGCCGGCCCCGTCACGATCTCGCTCGTGCAGGACGACCAGCTCTCGACCGGCACCCTGCGCGTGGACTCGTCGACCGCACAGGGCAAGGTGTCGTGGCGGGGTGTCATCGACGTCGAGGGCAAGCGGCATCCGCTCGTGAAGTCCCGCACCGTGATCGGCCGCGGCTCGGATGCCGACATCACGATCGCCGACGCCGGCACCAGCCGCAAGCATGTCGAGATCCTGTGGGACGGCGAGCGCGCGATGGTGCGCGACCTCGGCTCCACCAACGGCACGCAGCTCGACGGTCGCCGCGTCGCCGAGGCGCCGCTGCCGGCCGACTCGACGATACGCATCGGACGCACCGACATCGTGTTCCACGTGATCGCCCAGGCGGCCCCGGCCGCACCGCCGCGTCCGCCCCTGCCCGACGACGCCACCCGCGCGTTCGACACCCGGGGCGGAGGCTCTCGCCCATGAGCGAACTCACGCTGCTGCTGCTTCGCATCGGGTTCCTGGTGCTGCTGTGGTTCTTCGTCTTCGCGGTCGTCTACTCGCTGCGGGCCGACCTGTTCGGCGTGAAGGTGCGACGGATGCCGGAGCCCGCGGCAGCGGCATCCGCAACTGCAAGCGCAACCGCCGCGGCTGCCGCAGCGAACGCCACCAAGCCCGCCGTGGCCAAGCCCGCGCAGGCGGCGACGGGCTCGAAGGCACGGGCGACCACCGCTTCGGCTTCGCGGATCGTGATCACGAGCGGCCCCAAGAGCGGGCTCGAGCTGCCCCTCGGCAACGAGCCCCTCACGATCGGGCGGTCGAGTGAGTCGGGCCTGGTGATCCGCGACGACTACACCTCCAGCCACCACGCGCGCCTCGTGCTGTGGGGCGACCAGTGGATGATCCAGGACCTCGATTCGACCAACGGCACCTGGCACGACGGCGCGCGGGTCGCAGCCCCGGTGCCGGTGCTCATCGGCGCGCCCATCAAGGTCGGAGCGACCACCTTCGAGCTGCGGAAGTAAGCGCGGGTCCCGTCGATGGTCTTCCAAGGCTCGAGTGCCGCCATCTCGCACACCGGCAAGGTGCGATCGAACAATCAGGACTCCGGGTACGCCGGCTCCAACCTGTTCGTCGTCGCCGACGGCATGGGCGGGCACGCCGGCGGCGACGTCGCGTCGAGCATCGCGATCACGCGCATCGCCGAGCTCGACCGCCCGTTCGAGTCGACCTCGTCTGCCGAGCTCGCGCTGCAGGAGCGCATCACCGAGACCGCCGGCGACCTGATCGACACCGTCCGCTCGCGGCCCGAGCTGGCCGGTATGGGCACGACGGTGAGCGCCCTGGTCATGGTCGACGACTACGCCGTCATCGCCCACATCGGCGACTCGCGCATCTATCTCTATCGCGACGGTGCGCTCACCCAGATCACGACCGACCACACCTTCGTGCAGCGGCTCGTCGACTCCGGCCGCATCACGCCCGAAGAGGCCCGGTTCCATCCGCGGCGATCGGTGCTCATGCGCGTGCTCGGAGACATGGATGCCGAGCCCGAGCTCGACACGTTCATCATGCCCACTCAGCCCGGCGACCGGTGGCTGCTGTGCTCCGACGGCCTGTCGGGGGTCGTCGACGACGCGCACGCCACGAAGACGCTCGCGCTCGGGCTGGCTCCCGGCCGCACCGCCGACCAACTGCTCAAGCAGGCCCTCGACGGCGGTGCGCCCGACAACGTCACCATCGTGATCGTCGATGTCGGGGGGCAGCATCCGCTCTTCTCCGGCACCCCCACGGTCGTCGGGTCGGCGTCGAACCCGATGGGGGTCGAGGTGCCCGCCGCGCGCGCGAGCCGCGGGTGGCTGCACCCCGTCCGGCAGGCGGCGAACGAGCCGACGCACTTCGAGCCCGCTCCCGAGTACCTCGAGGAGCTCATCGAAGAGGACCGCCGCCGCGCACGCCGGCGCCGCATCGGCTGGATGATCGGGCTCGTGCTGGTGCTCGGCCTTCTTGTGGCGAGCCTGTTCGCGGCGTACCAGTGGACGCAGACGCGCTACTTCGTGGGAACCGACCAGGACTCTGTCGTCATCTACCGCGGCATCCAGCAGGACATCGGCCCCATCAGTCTCTCGACGGTCTATGTCGACACCGGCATAGACCTCGACGACCTGTCGCTGTTCGACCGCGTCACCGTCGAGGGCACCATCACCGCGCGCTCCCTCGAGGACGCCAAAGAGATCGTCGACCGGATCCGTGAGAGGGCGGAGGCCCGATGACGACCAAGCCGCCCGCCGAGACCGCGGCGATCAGCACCGACACCTCGGTGCTGCGTGCGCTCCGTCGCATCCGCGTGCCGCAGATGCACCGCAATCGCGAGCTGTTCCTGCTCGTGTTCGCGTTCGTGCTGACCGGGGGCGCGCTCATCCTCGTGCAGTACGGCGTGGACGATGCGCTGGATGCCTCATTCCTGCTGATCTGCGGCGGGCTGACGCTGCTGGTCGTCGCGCTGCACGTGATCCTGCGGCTGCGGGCGCGCGACGCCGACCCGTTCGTCGTGCCGATCGCCACCCTGCTCACGGGCCTGGGCATCGCGATGATCTACCGGCTCGACCTCGCCGCGGACCGCACGGGCTGGGATGCCTACTCCATCCGCCAGATCGTGTGGGCGGCGATCGCCGTCTCGATCGCGATCGCGGTGGTGATCCTGCTGCGCAACTACCGTGTGCTGTTTCGCTACACGTACGTGTTCGGCTTCGTCGGCATCGTGCTGCTCATCCTGCCGATCATCCCGGGACTGTCGGGCGGCGGCAACGCCGACGTGTGGGTCGACGCGGGCCTGTTCACCTTCCAGCCGGGCGAGCTCGCGAAGATCTCGCTGGCCATCTTCTTCGCCGGCTACCTGGTGCGCACCCGCGAGAGCCTGACCTCGGTCGGCAGCAGGTTTCTCGGCATGACCTGGCCGCGCGCGCGGGAGCTCGGGCCGGTCGTCGTGATCTGGCTGATCTCGCTCGGCATCATCGTGCTGCAGCGCGACCTGGGCACCGGTCTTCTCATCTTCGGCATGTTCATCGCGATGCTCTACGTCGCTACCGGCAAGACCAGCTGGGTGCTGATCGGCGTCGTGCTCGCCACAGCCGGCGCGTTCGTGGCATCCCGCTTCCTCCCCTATGTGCAGACGCGGTTCACGATCTGGCTCGACGCGTTCAACCCGAATCTGATGGACAACGACAGCTACCAGCTCGTGCAGGGGATCTTCGGCCTCGGACAGGGAGGCCTCATCGGCACCGGGCTCGGGCAGGGCAGGCCGTACCTCACGCCCGTGGCCGAGAGCGACTTCATCCTGCCGGCACTCGGCGAGGAGCTCGGACTCGTGGGCGTCTTCGCGATCCTGTGCCTGTACATGGTGTTCACCAGCCGCGGCATCCGCATCGGGCTCGCCGGCCAGGACGACTTCGGCAAGCTGCTGGCGACCGGCCTGTCGTTCACGATCGCCCTGCAGGTGTTCATCATGGTCGGCGGTGTCACTCGGCTCATCCCGCTCACCGGTCTCACCACACCGTTCCTCGCCGCAGGCGGGTCATCCCTCATCGCGAACTGGATCATCGTGGCGCTGCTCTTGCGAATCTCGGATGCCGTGCGCCGCCAGCCCCGGGTGGTGATCGGATGACCCGGGAGCTTCGACGGCTCAGCATCCTGATGCTGCTCATGTTCATCGCCCTGTTCGCCTCATCGAGCTGGATCCAGGTGGTGGAGGCGGACGCCCTCGCCGAGAATCCCGAGAATCGGCGCGCCCTCTACGACTCGTACGAGGTGCAGCGCGGATCGATCATCGCCGGAGGAATCCCGATCGCGACCTCGGTGCCCTCCACCGACGTGTTCTCCTGGCAGCGGCAGTACACCGACGCCCCGCTGTGGGCGCCGGTGACGGGCTGGATCAACCCTGCCGTGGGGCGGGCGACGGGCATCGAGCAGGCGCTGAACCAGGCACTCAGCGGGAACGCGAACTCGCAATTCCTCACGCGGATCGAGCGGATCGTGTCAGGCGAGCCACCGCGCGGGTCGAACGTCGTGCTGACGCTCGACCCCGAGGTGCAGCGTGCCGCGGCGGAGGCGCTCGGCTCCCTGCAGGGCGCCGTCGTGGCCATCGAGCCGGCCACGGGGCGCGTGCTCGCGATGGTGTCGAGCCCGAACTTCGACACGAACCAGCTCGCGCAGCACGACACCGAGGCTGCCGTGGGCTATTACGACGCTCTGGACGCCGACCCGACGCATCCGCTCTTCAACCGCGCGATCGAGGGGGACCTCAACCCTCCGGGGTCGACGTTCAAGCTCGTGGTCGCCTCAGCGGCCCTCGCGTCGGGCGACTACACACCGGAGTCGACGCTGCCGAACGTCGCGTCGTATCAGCTTCCCGGGACCACCACGTCGATCTCGAACGCCGGCGGCGGCACGTGCGGCGGCGGTGACGTGGTCACGATCGCCGACGCGCTGCGCCTGAGCTGCAACATCCCGTTCGCTGAGCTCGCCGTCCAGCTCGGCGACGACGCGATCCGCGCAGAGGCGGAGAAGTACGGGTTCAACCTCTCGTTCGATATCCCGCTCACCACGACCCCTTCGGTGTACCCCCGCGCCCTGAGCGACGACAGGACCGCGCTCAGCGGATTCGGGCAGGGCGACGTGCGCGCGACCCCGCTGCAGATGGCGATGGTCTCGGCCGGCATCGCGAACCGGGGTGTCGTGATGATGCCCCGCATGGTGGACCGCGTGATCGCTCCGAACCTGTCGGTGATCGAGGCGTTCGACGATGCGGAATTCGGACGGGCGCTGAGCGATCGCCTGGCCGCCGAGATGGCCCAGATGATGGTGGCCAATGTCAGGGACGGCGCGGCGTCGGGTGCAAGAATAGACGGGATCGACGTGGGCGGTAAGACGGGAACCGCGGAGAACGGACCTGACGAGCCATACACGCTGTGGTTCACCGGGTTCGCACCCGCAGACAATCCCCGGGTCGCCGTCGCCGTCGTCGTCGAAGACGGCGGAGGCCGTGGTCAGTCCGGCAGTGGGAATACGATCGCAGCGCCGATCGCGAAGAGGGTCATGGAGGCGGTGCTGGAACGATGAGACCGACGCAGGGAGTGACCTTCGGAGGCCGTTACGAGCTTGATTCGCGCATCGCGATCGGCGGCATGGGCGAGGTGTGGGAGGCCACCGACCACGTCATCGGCCGCACGGTCGCGATCAAGATCCTCAAAGACGAGTACATGGGCGACCCCGGCTTCCTGGAGCGCTTCCGCGCCGAGGCCCGGCACGCGGCACTGGTCAACCACGAGGGCATCGCGAGCGTCTTCGACTACGGCGAAGAGAACGGCTCGGCCTTCCTCGTCATGGAGCTCGTCCCCGGCGAGGCGCTCTCGACGATCCTCGAACGCGACGGCTCGCTCTCGACCGACAAGACCCTCGATGTGGTCGAGCAGACGTCCGCAGCGCTGCAGGCCGCGCACGCGGCGGGCCTCGTGCACCGCGACATCAAGCCCGGAAACCTGCTGATCACCCCCGACGGCCGGGTCAAGATCACCGACTTCGGCATCGCCCGCATCGCCGACCAGGTGCCGCTGACGGCGACCGGGCAGGTGATGGGCACGGTGCAGTACCTCTCGCCCGAGCAGGCGTCCGGCCACCCGGCATCTCCCGCCACCGACATCTACTCGCTCGGGATCGTCGCGTACGAGTCCCTCGCCGGCAAGCGCCCGTTCACCGGCGAGTCCCAGGTCGCGATCGCGATGGCGCAGATCAACGAGCAGCCCCCGCCGCTCGCGCCGACCATCGCGGTGCCCGTGCAGAACCTGGTCATGGCGATGATCGCCAAAAAGCCCGAGGACCGCCCGGCGTCGGCATCCGCCGTCGCCCGCGGCGCGGCCGCGCTGCGACGCGGCGACCTCGCAGCCGCCGCAGCAGCCGTCCCGGCCGTCGCGGCAGGCGTCGTCGCAACCGAGGACGCCACCCAGCTGCTGAGCTCGGCCACCGGCTCGACGCAGCTGCTGTCCGCCCCCGAGCCGGCCGCGGCGGCGACCGACGTTGAGCAGAAGAAGCGCAGTCCGTGGACGTGGCCGCTGATCGCGCTCATCGTGCTGCTGCTGCTCGTGCTCGGCGGCACGATCTGGGCGCTGTTGGCCAACAACAAACCCACGCCCAACCAGACGACCCCCACCACCACCACCACATCGCCGCCGCCGCCGACCTCGCCGACTCCGCCCCCGCCGACGGAGAAGCCGATCGATCTCGGCGCACTCAACCTGCTCGGCTCGAACTGCGACGACGCCTTGGTGAAAGCAACCGAGGCGGGACTCCACCCGACACGGACTGCGGGATCTCCTGCACCGTCTGCCGGACAGGTCGGCACCGTCGAATCGACCGATCCGTTGGGCGGCAACCTGCTGCGCGGTGCGGCCGTGAGCATCAAGTGCTACAGCGACCAGACGAGCATCCCCGGCCCGGCGAACGGGCCGAGCATCAACGACGGCGCTCAGCCGGTGCAGGGCACGACGGTGGACCTCACGTGGGAGAGCGCCAGCTGCCCGAGTGGAACCGGGAGCCTCAGCGGCTTCAGTGTGACGATCACAGGAGCGACGTTCCTGGCGGATGGCACGGGATCGCGCAAATTCGGCGTGAGTGAGTTGAGCGCGGAGATCTCGATCGTGAACCAGGCCAACGCGCAGGTTACTGCCAAGTACTTGTTCTATTGCAGCGGCGGCGGTGGTGGCGAACAACGCTCGTCAGCGGATTCGCCGATATCGAGCACGACGACGATCTCTGCTCCTCCCCCTCCGACACCGGGGCCAACCGACGAACCGTAGCCGCAGCGCGCAGGGTCGCCGAGGGGTCAAGCCCCGGCAGAGTGCGACGCGAACGGTCGGATAGGCTGACTCTGTCCGACCCAGGGAGTGACCGTGACAAGTGAGCCGCGCGTGCTTTCGGGGCGCTATCGCGTCGATGAGCCGATCGGGCGTGGCGGCATGGCCACCGTCTACCGCGGGTACGATCTCACCCTCGGCCGGCAGGTCGCGATCAAGATCCTCGACCGCGAGCTCGCGAACGACAATGCGTTCCGCACGCGGTTCCGGCTCGAGGCACAGGCGGCCTCACGCATGGCCCACCCCGCGATCGTGCGCGTATTCGACGCGGGGGAGGACTCCGAGACGACGCCGGAGGGCGGCATCCGCTCGGTTCCCTTCATCGTGATGGAGCTCGTCAGCGGCGCGCTGCTGAAAGACATCATCGCCGCGGGCCCGGTTCCGGTGCCCGATGCCGTGCGCTACGTCGACGGCATCCTCGAAGCGCTCGAGTACTCGCACCGCGCGGGCGTCGTGCACCGCGACATCAAGCCCGGCAATGTCATGGTGACCACAGCCGGACAGGTCAAGGTCATGGATTTCGGCATCGCGCGAGCGGTGTCGGACGGTTCGGCCACGGTCGCCGAGACCACGCAGATCCTCGGCACCGCCGCGTACTTCTCGCCCGAGCAGGCCAAGGGCGAGCCGGTCGACGCGCGCGCCGACATCTACTCCACCGGCGTGGTGCTCTACGAACTGCTCACCGGTCGCCCCCCGTTCCGCGGCGAGACGCCGGTCGCTGTCGCGTACCAGCACGTGAGCGAAGCGCCGGTCACCCCGTCGCACGTGAACGACGCGATTCCTCGCGCGCTCGACGCGGTAGTCCTGCGTTCGCTGGCCAAAGACCCGTTCCAGCGCTACCAGGACGCCGCCTCGTTCCGCGAGTCCCTCGACGCGACGATCGGCGGCAAGAACCCGTCGAAGCGCCAGGTCGGCGCGCTCACGAGCGAGCTGTACGGCCCCGATCCGCGCCAGGCGGCCGAGACCGCGCGCTCCCTGCGCCAGCTCAGCACCGACTCCACGATGCGGCGCACCCAGGCAGGACCCCCGGTCGCCTGGATCTGGGCGGGCGTGGCCGTGCTCGCGATTCTGCTCGTCTCGGTGCTCTTCTGGGTCCTGACGCTGCGGCCCGCTGACGAGCTGCCCGCCACGACCCGCATCGTTCCAGATGTGATCGGCCTGGAGTACGACCGCGCGACCGTCGCGATCGGCGACGCCGACCTCATCGCCCAGCGCTTCGACGAGCCGAACGGCGAGGTGCCCCCGGGCGATGTCATCCGCACCGATCCCGCGGGCGGAACCAGCGTCAACGCGGGGCAGGAGGTTCGCGTCTACGTCTCGACCGGGCAGGAGAAGACGACCGTCCCCGCGCTCGAGAACCTGGCGACGGATGCCGCGACCGCCGCGCTCTCCGACGCGCGACTGAGCCTCGGCACGATCTCGTCCCGCAACGATCCGAACCTCGGCGCAGGGACCGTGATCTCGTCCGACCCGGCGTCCGGCACCGAGGTGGGCATCGGCACGACGGTGAACCTCGTCGTGGCATCCGGAAAGGTCACCATCATCGACTACCGCGGGTACTCGGTCGACGGGGCGCGCAGCGCGCTCGAGGCGCCCGATCTCGCGCTCACCGTCGAGACGGTCGAGGATCCGGGCTGCGCGGCGACGGACCCCGCGTCGGTGTCGCAGCAGTCGCTCCCGCCGGGCGACGTTCCGGTGCACTCGACGATCACGCTGACCCACTGCACGGGCCCGACGCGCTGAACACCCGGCCCCGGGGCGGATCAGCGCCGCGGGTGAAGCGCGGCGCCGCGGGTCGCGGCATCCGTGAAGCCGACCGAGGCGAGCCAGTTGCCCAGCAGCCGGTGACCGCCCTCGGTGAGCACGCTCTCGGGGTGGAACTGCACCCCCTGGATCGGCAGCTCGCGGTGGCGCACGCCCATGATCACCCCGCTGTCGGTGCGACTGGTCACGAGCAGTTCTCGGGGAACGGAGTCCGGCACGATCGCGAGCGAGTGGTAGCGCGTGGCGACGAAGGGGTCGCTGAGCCCGTCGTAGAGCGGTTCGCCCTCATGACGCACGAGCGACGTCATGCCGTGCATGAGTTCGGGGGCGTGGTCGACGGTGGCACCGAAGGCGGCGCCGATCGCCTGGTGGCCGAGGCAGACACCGAGCAGTGGGATGCCTCGCCCCGCAGCCGCCCGCACAACGGCGATCGACGCGCCGGCCCGCGCGGGCGTGCCCGGTCCCGGTGACACCAGCACAGCCCGGTAGGGGGCGATCGCGTCGGTCGCGCGCACGGGGTCTATCGTGTCTGCCTCGACGAGGTCGGTGTCCGCGCCGAGTTCGTGCAGATAGCCGACCAGCGTGTGCACGAAGCTGTCGTGGTTGTCGACCACCAGCACCGGTGCGGGGCGCGGCTCGCGGGCCGCGCCATCGGGCATCACTGGACCGTGACCTCTTGCGGGTTGACGAACTGGCTGACCCAGGGGAACACGTAGAAGAACAGCCCGTAGATCACCGCCGCGAGCAGCACCAGCAGGATCACCACCCTCAGCCACGCGGGTCCGGGCAGGATCCTCCAGAGGGACGCGTACATCAGACTCCCGAGGTGAGGGCGGCGGGGGCGCCGGCGGTTCGCGGGGTGAATGAGTCGAACACGCTGTAGGCCACGATGCGCTCGGCCATCGAGTACATCGGGCTGCAGCTGGTCATGGTGAGGTAGGCCGTCGTGGCCTGCACGTCGAGCTGCTGGGGCACGGGCAGCAGAACCTCGACAGCGTCGGGCGTGACGTACTCGAGCGTGCGGAAGCGGTACGTGTACCAGCCGTCGGGCGTCTCGATGACGATCGGGTCGCCGACGTGCAGTTCGGCGATCTGGTTGAAGGGCTTCCCCCACGTGGTGCGGTGCGCGGCGACGGCGAAGTTGCCCGGCTGACCGGGCATCTGGGTGCCCGGGTAGTGGCCGATGCCGATGGTGTCGAGGGTGCCCGAGCGGCTGACGCCACCGGCCATGGTGACGTGGTAGTCCGGGCCGAAGCGCGGGATCCACATGATGCCGAACTCCTGCGTGTCGGCGGGCTCGGCGATGATGACCGGCGCGGCGGCGGCCGGCTCAGGTGTGCCCTCGCCCGCCAGGTTCGTCGCCTCGGGGCCGGGGATCTCGGGAAGGGATGCCTCGTACTCCGCCTGCCACTGCTGCGAGAGCTCCTGCCCCTGGGCGTTGCGCTCGGCGCCGTAGATCATGTCGCCGATCCACAGCTGCCACGCGACGTACAGAAGCGTCACGGCTCCCGCGGTGAGAAGGATCTCACCGATCACTCCGACAACCGAGACCCGGCGCTTCGAGACGTTGCCCTCGCGCCGCGCACGTCGACCGTCGGGGATCGGGCCCCCCGTCTGAACGCGGGTATGACTCATAAGGCGAGTCTATGAGTGACACCTGTGGCGCGCCTGACAGTTAGAATGTCGGAATGGCACGCGCAGGCAGAGACGACGACGCACTCGTCGACCGCGGTGAGGGCGACTCGACGCCCAACCCGGTGTGGTTCAAGCCCATCATGATCGGACTCATGCTCGTCGGTCTGGTGTGGGTTCTTGTCTACTACCTGAGCGGCAGTCTCGGTCTTCCCATCCCCGGCATCGGCGGGTGGAACCTCGTCATCGGCTTCGGCATCGCCTTCGTCGGCTTCCTCATGACCACGCGCTGGCGCTAGCGGCGGCATCCGTTCTTCACACCCAGAAGCACCACCCGAAGGGGCGGTGCTTCTGTCATTCCGGCAAGCTGTCCACCGGACTGTCCACCTGTGGGTAATTACACCGGTGTGATTCATCCCCACTTGTGGATGAACCTGTGGATAAGTCCGTCAGACGTAGAAGATCACGGGGATCGCAAGCAGCGCGAGCAGCGCGACGGTCAGCCCGACGAGAAGCCAGATCTGCATCGTGCGCTGGCGCAGCGCGCGCGTACGCGCATAGATCAGGCCGACCAGCGCACCGACGACGAGCCCACCGACGTGCGCCTGCCACGAGATGCGGATCGCCTCGAGCGCGCCGAGGAACGATCCCGAGCCGATCGCGCCGAACAGGGCAAGCACGAACGGGAGCGCCAGGTTGATGCCGATCACGATCGCGATGCCGCGGATGTTCGCGCCGATGTGCCGCCCGATCACCAGGAGCGCCCCGAACAGCCCGAAGACGGCGCCCGAGGCACCCACCACCCAGGTGAACGGTGCAAGCAGAGACACGGCGACCGATCCGCCCAGCCCGCTCAGCAGGTAGAGCACGAGGAACCGCCATCGGCCGACGAGCGGTTCGAGACTGCGGCCGATCATCCACAGAGCCAGCATGTTCAAGCCCACGTGCCAGAAGCCGCTGTGCACGAGCAGCACCGTGACCAGTCGCCACGGCTGGAACGGCAGCGGCCCTCCTGGCAGCACCAGTCCGCTGTTGAACGCGAGCCAGCCCTGCACCTGCGTGCCCAGACCCGGGATCAGGGTGACGAGGAACACCAGCGCGGTCACCGCGATGATCCCGTAGGTCACCAGCGGTCGGGTGTCGATTGAGCGCACCGCCCGCGGGCGCGACCACTGACGCTCGGCCTTGCGCTGCGCCGTGGTCAGCCCCTTCTGCTGCTGGCGCAGGCACTCGGGACAGATCACGCCGACGGCGGCGGGAATCTGGCACTGCGGACAGATCGTGCGCAGACACCGCTGACACAGCACGAAGCTCTGGCGGTCAGGATGCCGGTAGCAGAAGTTGTCCGTGTTGCGGCGGAACTCGTCCGTGGTCACGGGGCCGGTCGCTCGCGCGCGTCAGAATCGTTCACCGAACAAGGCTATCGTCGCCGGGCAGTGCGGCGATCGTGTTCGTTCCCACGGGCGGCGAGGGGACGAACGGATGCCGCGACCGCCGCGATCACGCCACCGGCCAGCAGCGCACCGCCGAGCACGATCACCGGCAGCAGGTCGATGCCGCTCTCGGCCAGCACGCGGACCTCGCCGGCGGGGATCGGCGCGACCGGAGGCGCCGTCGTGAAGTCCACGCCGCCGCGGGCGATCACGACGCGAACGTTCTCGTGCCACTCATCGGTCGTCTCGTCGTAGAAGCTCGCCATGACGCTCGCCTCGATCGTCATCCGATGCCCAGCGGTCGCGAGCCCGCCGACGTCGAGCGTCATGTCGTCGGTCGTGCCCACCTCGGCGTCGTCGACGAACACCGTGTAGGTCACGGTGCGTGGGTTGAAGCCGGACACTCCGGTCGCCCCGCCGTACACGGCAGGCCACGCGAAGCTCGCGCTCGTCGGAGTCGTGGTCGTGACCGTGGGCGACATGCTGCCGACCTCGACCGGCACCTCGACCCGCTGGCCGAGAAGCTCGTACGCGTAGGTGTGGCCGGGAAGCACCGAGTGGTCGGTGAACTCGGTCGCGCCCGCGGGGAGGGGCGCCCACCATGCGGGGCCGCTGATGCCGCCGTCACCGTCGGCGAGAGGCGGATCCCAGGTGAGGTGAACGGTCGTCGGCCCCGTTGCCACCCCGCTCAGATCGAACGACGCCAAGGTGGTGAACTCGACCCATCCCCGGCCGACGATCTGCTCGGCAGGACCGACCATTCCCCAGGCCTCGATGTCCACGCGATAGTCGACGCCGGGCGTGAGATTCGTCAGGCGGAGGGAGTTGGTCCACTCATGCGCCGGCAGCTCGGTCGGCTCCCTCCCGTCGGAGAGCCGCACGACGAATCGGTCGGCGCCGGGCACCGGCTCCCACCAGGTGTTCGCAGCGACCGCCCCGACGCTGGAGGTGTGGACGCTGAAGTCCACGGTGACCGCCGCCACCTCTGGCGGCGCCTCGATCGGCGCTTCGACGGCGTCAGGCGTGGCCGGGGGCGGGGCCGGAGCGTGAAGATCGACCTCGAGCGCATCGATGCCGAGCGACGCGGCGCCGGCATCATCAGAAACCGGGACGGATTCCTCGGCGACCGCGCCGGCGGTCGCACCGCCGAGCCCCATCATCAACGCCGCGACCGACGCGATGAGCGCGCGCCCTCCGATACGACGCCACCCTCGACGCACGTCCATTCCGACCAGCTCCCCGAGCCCGACGCGCCGGACCGTTCCCGGTCCGGCGGTTCGTCGGCTCGGTCACCCGGGCGGCGTCATTGACTATGAGTCACATTAGAAGGCGCAACAGCGAGTGGCCTGACCACAGGCTGGAAGATTGCTCGGAGCGGCCGGCCGCCGGGCCGTCCGACTCAGACCGACGCCACCTCGATCGACGAGATCACGACCGGCTCGATCGGGCGATCACCGGCGGCGGTCGGCACCGCGGCGATCGTGTCGACGACCGCGCGCGAGTCGTCGTCGGCGACCTCGCCGAAGACCGAGTGCTTGCCCTGCAGCCACGGAGTCGGGTCGGTGGTGATGAAGAACTGCGAGCCATTGGTGCCCTCGACGGCACCGGTGATCGCGTTGCGCCGCGAACCGGCGTTCGCCATCGCGAGCAGATAGGGCTTCTGGAACGTCAGTTCGGGGTGGATCTCATCGTTGAAGTTGTACCCGGGGCCGCCGACGCCCTGACCGAGCGGGTCGCCGCCCTGGATCATGAAGCCGGGAATGATGCGGTGGAAGATCACATCGGTGTAGAGCGGACCCTCGCCCTTGGCGCCCGTCGCCGGGTGGGTCCATTCCTGAGTACCGTCCGAAAGGCCGATGAAGTTCTGGACGGTGCGCGGCGCGTGGTCGCCGAACAGGTTGACGACGATGTCGCCGTGGTTGGTGTGGATGGTCGCTACCGCGGTGTGCTGAGGCATGGCGACATTCTCTCAGAGTTCTCTGCAAGCCCTTCCGTAACGGCGTGGGTCTGGCAGGATGGGGAGACCGACAGCCCATGCGAGGAGGGCCCCGTGAGCAAGACCCGCAAGCGCAAGAAGGAACTCCGCAAGCTTCAGGAGCAGGCGAACACCCTGTGGGAGTCGCAGCAGGTGCTTCTGGGCGAGGCGGCGTCCGTCGCACGAGAGGCCGGGCGCCAGCTGGGCAACTTCAGTCGCGAAGAGCTCGTGCCGCAGGTGAAGCAGAAGTACGGCGAGTACGCCGCACCCTACGTCGACAAGGGTGTCCGACTGTCGAAGCAGGTGCTCAACGAGAGGATCGTTCCGACGGCCGGGGCGGTCGTGGGCGCGGGACTGTCGGTGTGGGATGCCGCGAACGACACGCGCGCTCGCATCGCAGCAGAGCGCGGCGTCGACGCCCTGAAGGCGGCGGTCTACGCGAGGGGCGCCGACCAGTACGGCAAGAAGGCGGGCAAGGTCGTCGCCGCGAGGCTCGCCGCGGTCGAGCCGACGCGCAAGAGCGGCATCGGCGCGGGCGGCGTGATCGCGATCATCCTCGGCATCGCCGCAGCGATCGGCGTCTTCTACGCCGCTTGGCAGACCCTGCGCGCCGACGACGAGCTCTGGGTGGCGGACGACCCGCTGCGCGCGCCCGACGCGTGAGCTCCGCAGGAGCCGATCCGCTCGATCGGGCGCGGGGCGCGGCATCCGCCCTCGGTCTCGATGTCGAGTTCCGCGAACGACCCGTCGCCAACAGCCTCCACGAGGCCGCCGAGTTGCTCGGCATCTCACCGGCCGGCGTCGTGAAGACGCTGGTGGTCAAGCGCAGCGATGACACGTATCTGTTCGCGCTCGTCCCCGGCGATCGGGCGATCTCGTGGCCGAAACTGCGCGCGGTCGTGGGGGTCAACAAGCTGCAATTGCCGGATGCCGCGCACGCCCTCGCTGCGACCGGCTACGAGCGGGGCACCATCGTGCCGCTCGGCAGCACGCATCCGTGGCCGGTGTTCGCCGACGAGCAGATCCTCGGGCAGCGCATCGCGATGGGTGCCGGCGCCCACGGCTACAGCATGTTCGTCGACGCCGACGCGCTCATCGCCGCGCTCGGCGCGACGGTGGCAGATATCTCTCAGCCCACCGACTGACCCCGCTCACGCCAGGTCGGCCATGCCGAGCCCGATGTCGACCAGCCGAACACGCTGCAGTCCGTCCAGCCGGTCGAGGGCGAACCACTCGGCGCGATCGGTCGAGCCATCCGTCTCGTGCCGCAGCCGGCCCCCCACCACAGTGGCCCGGTACACGACCCTCAGCGTGTGCAGCGGATCGCTCTCATGGGGCGTGAGGCGGCGAGCGGCGGGGATCACCCGTGAGTGGATGCCCAGAAGGCGGTCGACCCGCACACGATACCCGGTCTCTTCCGTCACCTCGCGGCGCACCGCGTTCTCGGGATCCTCACCCGGCTCGAGCCCGCCGCCCGGCAGCGTCCAGCCCGACCGCCCGGACTCGTTCCAGTGCGCGAGTAGCACGCGGCCGTCATCGTCGGTGATGACGGCGTAGGCCGCGACGCGCAGATCCACGCGATCACCCTACGGGCTATGGGGGTGCGGCACACGCGAACGAGCCTCTCGCGTGGCCGAACGCGTCGGCGTTCACCCTGCGGATGACGGCTCATCCTGCGAGACTGTGATCAGGCCTCGCGGAAGGGGCAGGAGATGAGCGCATCCCAAAACCCGGCCCGATCAAGCAGCATGAGGGTCCGACCACGGGTATGGATAGGACTTGCGGTCTGGTTGGGTTACAGCGGGCTCGTGCTGCTGATCCAAGTGCTCTCGGGCATTCCCTACCCGCAGTTCGGCGCAAGCGCCTTCAATCTCTTCTGGGGCGGGGGTCTCTCGCTGATCGTCGGGACGATCGCGCTCGTGATCACCACGACGCTGCTCGGCTGGTGGAGGCCGGCGATATTCGAGCGGCAGAGGAGTCGCCACAGGTGGCCGATCATCGCCCCGCTGCTGTTCGGACTGCTGGCTCTGGCAAACCTGATTCTGACCGATTGGGCATCGTACAGCCTCGCGTTCTTCGGAGCTTCGCTCGTGCTGCTGCTCGTGGGCTTCACCGAAGAGCTCACCGATCGCGGGCTGCTGGTCGTCGCCCTTCGGAGCCGACTCTCCGAAGTCTGGGTCTGGTTCCTCAGCTCACTGCTGTTCGGAGCGTCGCACCTGATCACCCTCCTGCTCGGACAGGACGTTCTCCCGACGATCGTGCAGGTGTTCGACGCATTCCTCGCCGGCTCCGTGCTGTACATCGCGCGGCGCGTCACCGGCAGTCTCGTGCTCTCGATGGTCATACACGGGCTGTGGGACTTCTCGGCCTTCGCGCTACAGCACGGTGTCGAATCGGAGTACGCACCGATCGTCCTCGGAACCCACACCGCCGTCATGCTGCTCTCGCTCGCTGTCGTCCCCTTCGTGATTCGGGGGGCGAACGAACGCATCGCGGCACCGGCCGATCGCACGAGCTGAGAACCGAGACGCGCCCGTGGCGACCGGTTGCGTCCGGTCGGGCCGGACGCGGGCGGTTGCGTCCGCGATCACGCCCGGTCGGCATCACGCCCAGTCGACGGTGTCTGCCCGGTACCACCTCCAGCCGCGACGGGTCCATACGACCGACTGGCATGCGAGCCGCTCACGGTACTCGTCCCAGTCGGTGCTGCCGGCCGCAGACCAGGCCTTCTCGGCGGCACCGGGCAGACGAGGCAGCAGCAGCAGCTCGAGGTCGTCGCGGCCGGTGACCGTCTCGCACCACAGGGCCGCCTCGACCCCCGCGACCTGGTCGTCGCTCGTGACGTGCTCGACGTCGGCGACGGGGTCCCATTCGACGCCCGACCGGATCGTCGCGGGCGGATAGACCGGCATGCCGAGTCGGGCGCGCACGCCGTTCTGCAGATCGTCGGTCGACGCGTCGCCGTGCGGGCGGTCGAAGTAGAGGCGGGCGCTCGGCGAGACGATGACGCGGGCACCGCGCTCGAGGGCGCGGGGCACGTCGTCGACCGCCGACTGCAGGTTCCCGATGAGCACGTCGAGGAACACGTCGGGCACGCGCCCGCGCAAGGTCTCGGCGTCGGCTGCGCGGATATCGATCCAGTGCTGCACGATCATGTCGGCATCGAGATCGGCGCGCGCAATCTCCTGCCAGCCGACGACCCGACGGCCGCGGTCGCGGACGAGCGCGATCGCGCGCTCGACGAACGCCGCGTGCTCGTCGTGGTCCATGCCGAACGCCTCGTCGCCGCCGATGTGCACGTACGCGCTCTGGGGGAACTGCGGGAGGACCGCATCGAGCACGTCTTCGACGAAGCGCCACACCTCTGGGCGGGTCGGGTCGAGCGTCCCGGCCGCGACGGCGGCGCCGTGGCTCGGCAGGTCGGCGGCGGCGACGCGCGGCCCGAGTTCGGGATAGGAGCGGAAGATCGCCGCCGCGTGGCCGGGCATCTCGATCTCGGGCACGAGCGTCACGAACCGGTCGGCGGCGTACGCGACGAGCCCGGCGACCTCCTCGAGCGAGTAGAACCCGCCGGGGCGATCGCCGACCGCGCCGGCACTCCCTACCTCGGTCAGCGCCGGCCGCGACGGGACCTCGAGGCGCCAGCCCTGGTCGTCGCTGAGATGCAGGTGCAGCACGTTGATCTTGTAGAGCGAGCACATGTCGAGCACGCGCTCGACGGTCTCGACGTCATGGAACGTGCGGACGACGTCGAGCGAGAGCCCGCGCCACGCGAACCGCGGGCCGTCCAGAACGCGGACGGCCCCCACCAGGGCGCGCCCGTCGGCCGCAGAGGCCGCGACGAGCTGGCGAAGGCTCGTGAGCCCGCGGTGCACCGCTTCGGGCGTGGCACCCCATACGAGGATGCGCTCGTCCGAGACATCCAGGCCGTAGCGTTCGTCGGCTGCGCCGGTGATGGATGCTCCGTCGGCGCGCATACCCGCGGCCACGGGCACCGCGTCGAGGTCCGTGCCGCGAATCGAGACCTGAACGGCGGGGCCGGGCGCCTCGTGCGAGACGGTCAGCCCGATGCCCGTGTCGGCCTCGACGTCGGCTGCGAAGCGTCGGACCACGTCCTCAAGGCCGGGGTCCGACGCGTCGGCGCCCGGTGATTCCACGACGACCCGCGTCGCCCCGCAGAAGAGGAAGCCCTCGCTCCGGCCGACTTCGAGGACGGCCGGAGCGGGAACGATCAGCGGAACGCGCGTCATGACCTCAACGCGCCGACTTGATCGGAAGGATGCACAACGCGCCGACGACCGCGAGCACGAGGCCGGCCGGGAAGATCGGGGCGTAGCCGAACGTCACGACGATGAAGCTGCCGATGAACGGACCGATCGACTGGGGAAGTGTCGCCGCGATGTTGAGCACGCCGAGGTCCTTCGCGTAGGTGTCCTTCGACGGCAGGAGCTCGCTCATGAGTGCCGCATCGACGGCGAGGTAGGCACCGAAGCCGAAACCTGCGATGCCCGCGTAGAGGAACATGCCGCCCACGGTCGGGAGGAGGAACGGGATCACCATGCCGATGCCCATGAGGAGGGCCGCCGCGATGACGAGGGGCTTGCGGCGGCCGATCCGATCGGACACGGGGCCCGAGATCGCGAGCGAGACCAGCGCAGAGACGAGTACGACGAGGCTCAGCTTGGGCACGGTCTCGACGGCGTCCTCGCCGAGGCCGATGTGATCCTGGAGGATGTACAGCGTGTAGCCCTGGATCAGGAAGTAGCCCGTGAAGAGGGTGATGCGACCCCAGAAGCCCCACGCGAAGTCGGGGTATTTGCGCGGGCTGACCCAGAACGTCTTGAGGAAGACGCCGAGCGAGAACCGCTCGTTCACCTGATCCTTGGACGAGGTGTCGGGTGCGGCGAGCACGAACGCGACGATGATCAGGATCAGGACGCCCGGGATCAGGAAGTAGCCCGCGGCGATGTTCTTCGCCATGACGGCGCCGTAGATCGAGCCGCCGAGTGTGCCGAGCATGAGACCGATGCCCGCGAGCGTCGAGAACACCCCGCGCGCGGCGACCGGCACGCGTTCGGGCAGGAGCGCCGTGAGCGGGCTGATGATGAAGTTGACGGCGATCTGCACCATGATCCAGCCGATGAGCAGCTGGATGAATCCGTTCGCGACGCCCATGAAGACCAGCGAGAGACCGGTCAGCAGTGCACCGCCCACCAGCCACGGAGTGCGCCGGCCGAAGCGCGAGCGGGTGCGATCGGAGAGCAGGCCGAGCACCGGGCTGGCCAGGATGGCGACCGCGGCGCCGACACCCGTGATGACGCCGAGGTTGAGCTCCTTGTTCGACGCGTCGAGCGCTTGCAGCTGCAGGGGGAGGAAGATGCCGGGCACGGCCCCGACGATTGTGTAGATGACGATGTTGACCGGGACGATGAAGCCGAAGAGCCGCTTGACGGGGGGTGCGAGCCGCTGCTTCGCGGGTTCGGTCGCTTCGGGTGCGACCGACGGGGAGTGGTTCGACATGGAACGGGATCCGCCTTATCTGACAGGAGTAAGATAGCGGAATACTACGGTGGAGCGCGCATGGTGACAACCCCCTCGTCGATACCAGCAGAAGCGGGCGCCGAGTCGCCCGTTCCGCGGCATTCGTCCAAGAATGGACGAATGCGACGACGACTGAGTGCCGAGGCCCGGCGGGCCGAGATCATCGAGATCACACAGCAGGCCATCGTCGAAGACGGGTACCGATCGCTGAGCTTGCGAGAGATCGCGCGTCGCTGCGGGATGTCGACGCCCGGACTCATGCACCACTTCCCCGATCTCACGACGCTGCTCGAGGCTGTGCTGGGACACCGCGACGAGCTCGACCGAACGGCCATCATGGGGGCGAGCACACTCGACGCGTCCCTCCTCGAGACCCTCGACGCCGTGCGGCGGTACTACGGCGCGCGCTCCGACGAGGTGCGCAGTTTCGACTCCCTCGAGGCTGAGGCGCAAGACCCCAACCACCCCGCGCACGACTACTTCCGTCGGCGAGACGAGCTCACGTTCGACGTGCTCGGTCGCCTCATCGACCGCGAGTTCGAAGACCCCGAGCATGTGTCGCGCGTGCTCCGGCTGCTGCTCGACGGTCTGCGCGTCGAACGGCTGCGCTCGGTCGGCCGCGCGGCCGACACCGGCGCCCAGTGGGACGCGATCGAGCGCGTCGTCGACGCGCAGCCCCGAAAGACCGGGCGCTGACAGTTCGCGGCGCATCTTGCGACCGCGAAGATAGCCGCGGCCGTCGCGACAAGCCCGCCCGGGTGGCATCCGTGGCAGTCGTGCCGCTCGATGCCGGCGCGAGTGCCCTTCGACTCCGGCAGAAGTGAGTGGTACTGCGAGGGACGACAGGTGATCGCATCCGATCGCGCGAGATCGGATGCGCCGCCGCAGCTCACGCACTTGCGGCGCCGGGCGGATTCCCTGAAGGGAGTTGTGGAGCCTAGGAGATTCGAACTCCTGACATCCTGCTTGCAAAGCAGGCGCTCTACCAACTGAGCTAAGGCCCCGGGACTTGCGTGAAGTGGGGCTACCAGGACTTGAACCTGGGACCTCTTCATTATCAGTGAAGCGCTCTAACCGCCTGAGCTATAGCCCCGTCTGCGTCGCACTCCGTGCGCCGCAACCTCCAAGACTTTACCTGACGCGACGCGATTTCACGAATCGGGCCAGGTGCGCGGTCAGTTGGAGGTGAAGCCGACGAGCAGGCCGCCGGTGACCTTGACGGCCAGGTTGTAGATGCCGGCGACCACCGCGCCCATCACGGTGACGACCACGAGGTTCAGGATCGCCACGATGGCCGAGAACGCCATGACCTGCGGCAGTCCGATGAACTGCCTGATCGACACGCCACCGTCGGACAGGCTCGTGAAGAACTCGTCGACCTTGCCGATGAGGCCGGTGGTGTCCACGACCAAGTAGACGAGCAGGAACGAGACCACGGTCACGATCGCGATCGCGATAGCCGCCAGGAACGACAGCTTCAACGCCGACCAGAAGTCGATGTACACCAGGCGCAGGCGCACCTGCTTCGAGCTGGATTTCTGGCTGGACTTGCGGGCGAGCTTGTCAGCAACAGTGGTCATGCGTCACTACTTCCGTCGGGGGCCTCGGGGGAAGACCCTTCGTGGGGTTCGGGGGCCGGATTCTCATCAGCGGCGGTGGCCGATTCGGCGGCTGCCTCGGCCTCTTCGGCCAAGCCCCGTTCTCCGTTGCGCGCGATCGCGATGATGCGGTCGTCGTCGTCGGGGCGGGCGAACACGACACCCATGGTGTCGCGGCCCTTGGCGGGCACCTCGGCCACGGCAGAGCGTACCACCTTGCCGCTGGCAAGAACCACCAAGACCTCGTCCTCCTCGCCCACGATGAGACCGCCCGCGAGCACGCCGCGATCCTCGTTCAGCTTGGCGACCTTGATGCCGAGCCCGCCGCGGCTCTGACCGCGATACTGCTCGACCGCGGTGCGCTTGGCATACCCGCCCTCGGTCACGACGAACACGTAGCCGTCGTCGCTCACAACGGATGCCGAGAGCAGACTGTCTCCGTCGCGGAACGCCATTCCCTTGACGCCTTCGGTGGACCGGCCCATCGGGCGCAGCGCCTCGTCGGTAGCGGTGAAGCGCAGCGACATGCCGTGCCGGCTGATCAGCAGGATGTCGTCGCCCTCGTCCACGAGGAGCGCGCTGACCACCTCGTCGCCCTCGGCGACATCGACGGCCTCGTCGGCATCCGTGTCGCCGGCGCCGCCGCGCAGCCTGATCGCGATGACCCCGCCCTGGCGATTGGTGTCGTACTCGGTGAGCCGTGTCTTCTTGACCAGGCCGCCGCGCGTGGCGAGCACGAGATATGTGGCGACGTTGTAGTCGCGGATGTCGAGGATCTGCGCGATCTCCTCACCCGGCTGCAGCGCGAGCAGGTTCGCGACGTGCTGACCCTTGGCATCCCGCCCGGTCTCGGGCACCTCGTACGCCTTCGTGCGGTACACGCGGCCCTTGGTGGTGAAGAACAGCAGCCAGTGGTGGGTGGTGGTCACGAAGAAGTGCTCGACGACATCGTCGGCGCGCAATTGCGCGCCCTTCACGCCCTTGCCGCCGCGATGCTGAGAGCGGTAGTTGTCGCTGCGCGTGCGCTTGATGTAGCCGTCGCGGGTGACGGTGACGACCATCTCCTCCTCGGGAATGAGGTCTTCGATCGACATGTCGCCGTCGAACCCAGGGAGGATGTGCGTGCGGCGCTCGTCGCCGTACTTGTCGACGATCCCGGTGAGCTCGTCGCGGATGATCGTGCGCTGGCGGGTCGGATCGGCGAGGATCGCCTTGTAGTCGGCGATTCGCAGTTCGAGCTCGGCGGCCTCATCGATGATCTTCTGGTGCTCGAGCGCGGCGAGACGACGCAGCTGCATCTGGAGGATCGCGTCGGCCTGCGTGCCGTCGATCTCGAGCAAGGTCTTGAGACCCTCGCGCGCGTCGTCGACCGTCGCCGATCGGCGGATCAGCGCGATGACCTCGTCGAGCGCATCGAGCGCCTTGAGATAGCCGCGCAGAATGTGCATGCGCTCTTCGTCCTTGCGCAGGCGGAACTGCGTGCGCCGCACGATGACCTCGACCTGGTGGTCGATCCAGTGCGAGACGAACCCGTCCAGCGGCAGCGTGCGGGGCACGCCGTCGACGATCGCGAGCATGTTCGCGCCGAAGTTCTCCTGAAGCTGGGTGTGCTTGTACAGGTTGTTCAGCACGACCTTGGCGACGGCATCCCTCTTCAGCACGATCACCAGGCGCTGCCCGGTGCGATCGCTGGTCTCGTCACGGATGTCGGCGATGCCGGTGATGCGGCCGTCGCGCGCGAGGTCGCGGATCTTCAGCGCGACGTTGTCGGGGTTCACCTGGTACGGCAGCTCGGTGATCACCAGGCACGTGCGGCCCTGGATCTCTTCGACGCCCACCACGGCGCGCATCGTGATCGAGCCGCGACCGGTGCGATAGGCATCCTTGATGCCCTTGGTCCCGAGGATCTGCGCGCCGGTCGGGAAGTCGGGGCCATGGACGCGAGCCATCAGCGCTTCGAGCAGCTCTTCGCGCGTGGCATCCGGATTCTCGAGCGCCCACAGCGCACCCTCGGCCACTTCGCGCAGGTTATGCGGCGGGATGTTCGTGGCCATGCCGACCGCGATGCCGACCGAGCCGTTGACGAGCAGGTTCGGAAAGCGCGCGGGCAGGACTGTGGGCTCTTGCGTCTTGCCGTCGTAGTTGTCCTCGAAATCGACGGTCTCTTCGTCGATGTCGCGGACCATCTCCAAGGCCAGCTGCGCCATCTTGGTCTCGGTGTACCTGGGGGCGGCGGCGCCCTGGTTGCCGGGGGAGCCGAAGTTGCCCTGGCCGTCGGCGAGCGGGTAGCGCATCGACCACGGCTGCACCAGGCGTACGAGAGCGTCGTAGATCGCCGAGTCGCCGTGCGGGTGATACTGACCCATCACCTCGCCGACCACGCGGGCGCACTTGTTGAACGACTTGTCGGGGCGGTATCCGCCGTCGTACATGCCGTAGATCACGCGGCGGTGCACGGGCTTGAGCCCATCGCGCACGTCGGGAAGCGCGCGCCCCACGATCACACTCATCGCGTAGTCGAGATAGCTGCGCTGCATCTCGAGCTGCAGGTCGACCTGGTCGATATTGCCGTGATTGTGGCCGGATGCCTCAGCGGGCCGGACGTCGTCAGTCATGTGTTCTCAGTTCCGTGTCTCGATACGCCGTACGGCCCGATCAGATGTCGAGGAAGCGCACGTCCTTGGCGTTGCGCTGGATGAAGCCGCGGCGGGACTCGACATCCTCGCCCATCAGGATCGAGAAGATCTCGTCGGCGGCGGCCGCATCGTCGATGGTCACCTGCAGCAACGTGCGCGTGCTGTGGTCCATCGTGGTCTCCCACAGCTCTTTCGGGTTCATCTCGCCGAGACCCTTGTAGCGCTGGATGCCCGAGTCCTTCGGCATCCGCTTGCCGCTGGCGAGCCCGTCGGCCAGCAGCGCGTCGCGCTCCTTGTCGCTGAAGACATACTCGTGATCGGAATTGGACCACTTCAGGCGGTACAGCGGGGGCATGGCCAGATAGACAAAGCCCGCTTCGATGAGACCGCGCATGTAGCGGAAGAGCAGGGTGAGCAGGAGCGTCGTGATGTGCTGTCCGTCGACATCGGCATCCGCCATCAGGACGATCTTGTGATACCTGGCCTTGGCCACGTCGAAGTCCTCGCCGATGCCGGTTCCGAAGGCAGAGATGATGGCCTGGATCTCGTTGTTGCCGAGAGCGCGATCCAGCCGCGCCTTCTCGACGTTGAGCACCTTGCCGCGCAGCGACAGGATGGCCTGCGTCTCGGGATCGCGGCCGCGCACGGCCGAGCCGCCGGCAGAGTCTCCCTCGACGAGGAAGATCTCGCTGATCGAGGGGTCTTTGCTCGTGCAGTCCTTGAGCTTGTCGGGCATGGACGCCGACTCGAAGACGCTCTTGCGGCGGGCAGTCTCGCGGGCCTTGCGTGCGGCGAGGCGCGCGGTGGCGGCGTCGATCGCCTTGCGGACGATGCTCTTGGCCTGCGCCGGGTTGCGGTCGAACCAGTCGCCGAGCTGATCGCCGACGACCTTCTGCACGAAAGCCTTCGCCTCGGTGTTGCCGAGCTTCGTCTTGGTCTGCCCCTCGAACTGCGGCTCGGACAGCTTGACCGAGATCACCGCGGTGAGGCCTTCGCGCACATCGTCGCCCGAGAGGTTCTCGTCTTTGTCCTTCAGGAGGTTCTGCGCCCGCGCGTATTTGTTGACGAGCGTGGTCAGCGCGGCACGGAAGCCCTCTTCGTGCGTTCCGCCCTCATGCGTGTTGATCGTGTTGGCGTACGTGAAGACGTTCTCGGTGTAGCTCGTGGTCCACTGCATCGCGACCTCGAGCGAGATCTTGCGATCGGTGTCTTCGGATTCGAAGTCGATGACCTCGTCGTTGACGTGCTCGGCTTTGCGCACCTTGTTGAGGTACTCGACGTAGTCGACGAGTCCGCGTTCGTACAGGAAGCTGTCGTTCGGCTGCTGCAGCACGACCTCACCGGCTTCGACCTCTTCGTCGAACGCCGAAGCGGGACGCTCGTCGCGCAGATCGATGCGCAGACCCTTGTTGAGGAACGCCATCTGCTGGAACCGCGTGCGCAGCGTGTCGTAATCGAAGTCGACCGTCTCGAAGATCGAGGCATCGGGCCAGAAGGTGATCGTCGTGCCGGTCTCGTCGCTCGGCTCACCGCGCTCGAGTGGCGCCTCGGGGGTGCCCCCCTCGCGGAAGCTCTGGCGCCACACGTAGCCCTGACGCTTGATCTCGACCTCGAAACGGGTCGACAGCGCGTTCACGACCGACGAGCCGACGCCGTGCAGACCACCCGAGACCGCGTAGCCGCCGCCGCCGAACTTGCCGCCGGCGTGCAGCACCGTGAGCACGACCTCGACGGTCGACTTGCTCGGGTCAGACGCGTGCGGGTCGACCGGGATGCCTCGACCGTTGTCGATGCAGCGGATGCCGCCATCCGGCAGGATCGTCACCTCGATGGCGTCGCAGAAGCCCGCCAGTGCCTCATCGACCGAGTTGTCGACGATCTCGTACACCAGATGATGAAGGCCGCGCGGCCCCGTCGAGCCGATGTACATGCCGGGGCGCTTGCGAACGGCCTCGAGGCCCTCGAGCACCTGGATGGCGTCTGCCCCATAGTCACCGGGAGTCTTCTGCTGGATGGGCCGCGAATTCGACTCCTCGGACACGCTTTCAGGGGTGGCAGGCGTCATATGTTCTCGAGGCTCCAAACTGTCCTGGACGACGTCTTCAGTCTACCCTGAACAGCCTCCTCGCCGGGCCCTCTACGCCGCTGTGAAGCCCGCAAATCGCTCCGGGGGGCCGTTGACGTGTCTCACCCGTAGGTATCGCGTGGGCCGCGTCCTGGAATCGTTCTGGGACCCCATTTCCACGAGGGGACGTCCGGCCCGATGAAACGCACTCCCGTCACCCCCGCCTCCGGGTACCTGCGCACGATCTCGGTCATGATGTGCGCGCGCATCAGCTGAAGCTGCTTCGCCCACGCCGTGGAGTCGGCCTGAACAGTCAGTGTCCCGTCGGTGAAGGCGACCGGCCGGGTGTGTCGCGCCGTGTCTTCGCCGGCCACCTCGTTCCACGTGCGCACCACGTCTTCGCGTGCCAGCTGCGGGTTCCACCCCGCCTCGCGGGTGAGCGCCGCCAGCACGTCGTCGAGTCCGCGCGGGTCGCGGCCCGACGTGAACGGCGCGTTGTCGTCATCCGACTCGTAGCGGCGTCGGCGGCGGCGCACACCTCGCGCGCTCGGTTCGAGGCCGCGCAGACGAAGGTAGGTCGAGATCGTCTCGGGCACGTCGCCCGACGCCGACTCGCCCCCGGCGCTCGTCGAAACGTCAGGCATCGGCGCCCTCCAGGATGCGCCCCGCCTCGACGCGGATGACCTTGGCGCGCAGCGCCTCGGGGACGTCGTTCTCGACCGCGGCGGTCACGATCACCTGCTCGTACTGGCTCGCCAGGGCCGCCAGCCTGCTGCGGCGCTCCGCGTCGAGCTCGGCGAACACGTCATCGAGGATCAGGATCGGGTCTCCGAGCGACGACTCGGCCCGAAGCAGCTCCGCCGAGGCGAGGCGAAGCGCGAGCGCGACCGACCAGGACTCGCCGTGCGACGCGTACCCCTTCACCGGAAGTCCGCGCAATCGCATGACGAGATCGTCGCGGTGCGGCCCGACGAGCGTCACGCCCCTGTCGAGCTCGGCGGCGCGGCGGGCCTCGAGCGCGGCACGGAAGTGGGCCGAGATCGCGGCGGGCGCGGCATCCGTCGCCTGAGTCTGGCCGTTCTGCGCCGGATCGGGTGCCCGCGCAGAGGGCGATTCGAGATCGGGGTCGACCCCACGCACCGACAGAGCCCATTCGAGCCCCGGCTCGTGGTCGTCGCCGACGATCTGCTCGTACGCGCGGGCGAGCGGAGCAGTCAGCTCGCGGGCGAGCTCGAGTCGGGCCACCACCACCTCGGTGCCCAGAGCGACGAGCTTGTCGTCCCACACGTCGAGCGTCGAGAGCGAGTCGCCGCGGATGCCGCGCGCCCGCGCCGACTTGAGAAGTGCGGTGCGCTGCTTGAGCACGCGGTCGTAGTCGGCGAGCACCCCTGCAAGACGCGGCCGCCGCTGCACGAGCAGCTGATCGGCGAAGCGCCGGCGAGCCGACGGGTCGCCGCGCACGATCTGGAGGTCCTCGGGGGCGAAGAGCACGACCTGCGCGTAGCGCGGCAGCTCGGCGGTGCGCACCGGAGAGCCGTTGACACGCGCCTTGTTCGACCCCTGCCGATTGACCTGCACCTCGAGCTGCACGCGGCGGTCGCCGTGCGCCAGCCGCGCGCGGACGATCGCGGCCTCGGCGCCGTGTCGCACCATCGGCGCATCGGACGACACCCGGTGCGAGCCCAGTGTGGCGAAGAAGGCGACCGCTTCGGCGAGGTTCGTCTTGCCCTGGCCGTTGCGGCCGACGAACACGTTCGGGCCCGCGTGCAGCGAGACGTCGGCTTCGGCATAGTTGCGGAAGTCGACGAGGTTCAGCTGCTCGACGATCACCCTGTCACCCTATGCCGCCCCCCGGACAACCTGACCTGCGCTGAACGTGAGCGAAGCGGTGCGATGCCCTCGGAGAAGCTGGCATCGGGCTCGGCGGGAGTGTCTTCTCCGACGCATGCCACCGTGGAGCGCCCGCGCGATCAGCGCAGCAGCAGGTTGGGCTGCAGCAGGTACTTGAACGAGTCCTCGCCTGCCTTGTCGACCGAGGTCTGCGGGGTGATGAGCACCGGGCTCAGCTTGTTCGCGTTCTCGCTCGAGGTGAACGTCACGCGCGTGAACTCGCTCCGCACGGCCGAAAGCGCCTCGAGCAGGTACTGCGGGTTCAGACCGAGAGTCACATCCTCGCCGACGAGGTTGGCGTCGACCGACTCCGAGGCGCGGGCCTGCTCGGTGCCCGAGGCATCCATCGACACGCTGTCGGTCGTGAAGGTGAACCGCAGCGGCGCGGAGCGGTCGAGCACGAGAGACACACGGCGCACGGCTTCGCTCAGATCAGCGGTGTTGACCACGGCGTGGTGGTCGGTCGCCTCGGGGAACAGCCGCCGGACCGGCGGGAAATTGCCCTTGATGAGCAGCGAGGTCACGGTCTTGTTGCCCGCGGTGAACGCGATGATCTCGCGGTCGCCGGCGCCCGAGAACGACACCGAGATGTCGCCGCCGTGCGCGAAGGTCTTGCCGACCTCGGTCAGCGTGCGCGCGGGCACCAGGGCCGCGGTCTGCTCGTCGGATGCGGCGGACCCGCCGTCCCACGGGATCTCGCGCACGGCAACCCGGTAACGGTCGGTCGCCACGAGGCTGAGGCGCGTGCCGGTGACTTCGAGCTGCACGCCGGTGAGGACGGGAGTCACGTCGTCGCGCGACGCGGCGAATGCGACCTGGGCGATGGCGGTGGCGAAGTCTTCAGCCGGGACGAGTCCCGAGTCGCCGGTGACCTCAGGGATGGCCGGGTACTCCTGGACCGGCATCGAAGCCAGCGTGAAGCGGGCCGATCCGCACGTGAGGACGATGCCGTCGTCGTCGACGGCGACCTGGATCGGAGCGTTCGGCAGGCGGCTGGCGATGTCGGAGAGGAGGCGGCCGTGCACGAGGATCGTGCCGGGCTCGTCGATCGTCGCCTCGATCGTCGTGCGGGCCGATGCCTCGTAGTCGAAAGCGGCCAGAGACAGCCCCGCATCGGATGCCTCGATGAGCACGCCCGCGAGGATCGGCTGGGGGTTGCGCTGCGGCAGGAGCTTCACGACGAACGAGACGGCTTCGCTGAACACATCGCGATTGACGTGAAACTTCACGGACGCTCCCTCGACATCGGACTGGGGTTACCCATGCTAGTTGTTCTTCCCACGGTGGTTGTGTGCAGCGTGGCGTGATGGGGTAGGGCGAGGACCTCCGGTATCGATGTGGGTTACCACACTCACTCGATCCACGGAGGTCCTCGTGTCTTACGTTACCCATG
>NZ_JBFECU010000017.1:0-68374 GCF_041379855.1 Microbacterium sp. BWT-B31 | reverse complement strand
CGCAAACTCGTCCACACTCTCCTCGAGACGGCCGAGCCCGTCCGCCCCGAGCTCTACCTCACCGCCTGACCATCACCCACCACAGGAAGCAAACGGAGTGACACCACACGACGGGACTTGACCAGCACGGTCCGACGCGGCAGACATGACGCGCGGGACGGGTGGAACACCCCGTCGGTACGTCTCCATCTCGACCTACCGAGGGCGTGTTGCGAAGGGCGTCTGTCGTATCGATAGTTTTGTCGCGTGCTTCGGGATTCGGTGACGGTCGCGACGGCGATTGTTGCGTCCGTTGATGTTGTCTGGCGATTCTTGACGGTTGGGCGGGATGCGTGGTGGCCGGAGATGCGCTTCGAGGCTGTTGTTGGCTCGGTGCTCGTCGAGACCTGGATCGAAGACGGCCGTCAGGCGAGCGCGACGGGAATCGTCACGCGATGTGACGAACCGCAGTTGCTCGGATTCAGCTGGGCTGAACAGGGCTGGGAGCGCCCCCTCGATGTCGTGATCCGGCTCGTCGCTGACGGGCAGTCGACCGCGGTCACGCTCACCGAGTCAGGGTTCTCCCGATCTCACGCTCCATTTGAGTTGCCTGCAGAACACGAAGAGGGATGGCGATACCACCTGACGCGACTGAAGCGGGTGAGCGAGGGCGAAGCGGTCGACGTCGATGCTCAGTGAGCGCTGCTGTCCGCGAACACCCGGTCGGGCCGGGATCGTGGCCTGCCTCTGGACCCTCGCGCTGATCATCGCGTGGTTCGCGGTGCAGGCGCGGCGGGCGGGTTTGTGGTGGCGCGCGTTGATCAAGCCACCGCGCGCCTGAGTCAGCCGATCTCCCGCCGCCGCACCAGCAGCAGTCCGCACCCGGCGAGGACGAGCATGAGCGCCCACGCCACCAGGTCGCTCGCCGCGAAGCCCGACGCAGGCAGTGTGCCGGCCGTCACCAGCACGGAACCGCTGACGCTCGCGGTCGGCGACCCTGCCGCCGACGCGAACGCCGAGTTCGTGACGGTGCCGGTCGCGCCGTGGGCGACGGCGGTTCCGACGACGAACGACACGGTCTCGGCCGGCATCAGCACGTCGATCGTGCATGTCAGGCGAGGTGCCGCAAAGGTGCAACCGGCGGGCACCCCGGTGATCGTCAGCGCGTCCGGCAGCGCATCGACCACCGTGACCTGGGTGAGGGCCGACGGGCCGTCGTTCGAGACGTCTATCGTCCAGGCGACGGACCCGCCGTCTGCCACGGCAGCGACGTCGGGCGTCTTTTCGATCCGCAGGGCCCCGCTTGTCACGAGGGTGAGGTCGGCCGACGAGGAGTTGTTGTCGGGGTTCGGGTCGGTCACCGGGCTGCTCACGGTCGCCGTGTTGGAGATGACCGTGCCGTCCGGCGCTAGCGGGTCGGTGCGGACCGCGAAAGTGAGCGTGTAGGACTCCCCGGGACGCAGCTCCGGGATGCTGCAGCCGAAGTCGAGCGCGTCGGCCGCGCAGTCGATCATCGCCTTCGCCCCCGGCTCGGGCATGCCCGAGAGGACTGCTGCGGTGGACGCATCCTCCAAGGCGACCTCGAGCGCCGAGGACGGACCGTGGTTCGTGACTGTCACGCTGTAGGTCGCCTCGCCCCCGGCCGCGATCGTCGTCGGGTCGACGGTCTTGGCGACCTCGAGGTCGGCTTCGGCCGTGATGGCCACGGCCACACTGACGGGCGGCTGCGGGTCCGGATCGAATCGGGCGCTGACCGCGCTCGCCGAGTTGATCACGGTCGACCCGGCCGCCAGCCCGGGATCCACGCGAACGGTGACGGTGAACTGCGCCGACTCGGTCGGACCGAGCGCATCGACTCGGCAGCGGAGCTCGTTGGTGGCGGGGTCGGCGATTTCGCACGCGTCGTCGGATGCTTCGGGAACGAAGACGAGTGCTGCGTCGAGCACGTCGATCACCTCGACCGCGGTCGTTGCCGACGGGCCCATGTTGGCGACGCTGAGATGGTAGACGATGTCGGTGCCGGCCACCGCCACGGTAGGCTCCACGGATTTCGAAACCTCGAGGTGGGCGCGGGGGGTGATGAGCGCGGTGGCGTTGGCCGTGTTGTTGCCGGGAACCGGGTCGACGGTGGTCGCGGTGACCGAGGCCGCGTTGTCGACGATCACGAAGTCGCTGTCGGCTGGCACAGCGTCGGGGGGAACGGCGACGGTCAGGGTCACGACGACCTCGTCGTCGATGCCGACCGGGTCGAGGGGGCACGAGACATCCTGGCCGGCGATCTGGCAGGCTGACCCATCGGAGGCGGTCACCGACACGATCTGGAGCATCGGGTCCACCGTGTCGGTGATGACCGCACCGTCCGCCTCGGACGGACCGAGGTTGGTCACGGTGATCGTCCAGGAGAACTCTGCGCCGGCGACACCGGTCGTGAGCCCCTTCACGATGTCGAGGTCGGCCGACGCGACGATGGTCGTCTGCGCGGTTGCGGTGACGCCCTCAGGGTCCTCGGTCGAGACCGCAGTCGCCGTGTTCGTCGCGGTCGCCGGATCGGCCTCGGACGGCACGGTCGCCACGATGGTCAGCCGCCGCTCATCGCCGACGCCGAGGGTTCCGACCGCGCAGGTGACCACCTCGGCAGCTGCCGTGCAACCCGGAGTGCTCGCATCGGGTTCGAAGACGAAGCCCGTCGGCAGGGTGTCGGTCACCACCGTGTCGGTGGCTGTCGACGGGCCGGCGGGGTTCCCGACGAGGAGCGTGTACGAGACGGACTGGCCGGCGGTGACGGTATCGGGCGAGCCCGTCTTGCTGAGCGACAGCTCCGCAATGCGCACGACGTCGACCTGGCCCGTGTCGGTGACCGAGTCGCCCCCCGGTACGACCACCGTCGAGCGGTTCACGAGTGGTCCGGCCGCGTGGTCGGCGGCCACCGAAGCGGTGACCGTGATCGTGACGGGCTGGTCGGGCGGCAGTTCGCTGATGCTGCAGGAGAGCGTTTCGAGCGTGCACATGACCGCCGGATCGCTCGAGGTCATGGCCGTGACGGTGTGGCCGGCGTCGGGCCGGTCGAGCGCTACGCCTGTGGTGAGATACGACGGCCCGCCGTTGGTGACGACGACATCCCAGGTCATCGCGGAGCCTGCCACGACCTGTCCTTGGTCGGGCACCTTCTGCACCTGGACCTCCGACTGGCGCTCCACACTCGTGATGCTGGTGGCCTGCGCCTGGCCGCCTTCGGCATCGGCCGCGTTGGCGGTGTTCAGCAGCGCGAAGCCGTTCGGCGTCTCAGGATGGACCGTGGCGGTGAGGGTCACGATGGTCGATGCTCCGGCGGCGAGGTCGCCCAGGTCGCACGAGAGCAGCCCGGGGAAGACGGTGCACGAAGCACCGCTGGGAGCGCTGACCACTGGGTCCTGAAGCTGGGACGGAATGGGATCGGTGAGTACGGCGTCGACGGCTCCGGATGGCCCGCGCGCGAACACCTCGTACGTGTATGTGATTTCGGTGCCGGCGACCACCGACGCGGCCGATGCGGTCTTCACGAGATCGAGCCCGGCGTCTCGCTGCACGGTGAACGCAGCGCTCGCGGTGTTGTTGTTCTCGTCGAGGTCGGGTTCGGTCGCGCCGACCTCGACGGTGTTCTCGATGACGGATCCCGCTTCGGCGGCTGGATCGACAGTGCCGGTCAGCGTCACCGTGACACTCTCGCCGACCGAAAGCGCCGGGATGTCGCAGTCGAGCACGCCGGCGTCCACGCTGCAGGCGCCGGGACCGGCTGTCACCTCGGCGGCGGTCCAGACGATGCCCGGCACCGCCGGATCCTCGATCAGCACATCGCTCGCGTCCGACGGCCCACCGTTGGCGACCACCATCTCGAACACAGCCTCGCCCCCGGCAAGCACCGAACCGGGCCCGGCCTTCGTGACCGACAGGTCGACAGCGCGGGCGGAGGTCGCGTCCACTGTGGACGTGTTGTTCGTCGCAACCGGATCGGGTTCGGTCGCGGTGACCGTGGCTGTGTTCGTGACCGTCTCACCGTCGGGCACATCGGATGGCACCTGGAAGGCGATGTCGAATCGCGCAGTCGCCCCCGACGCCAGCGTCGCGAGGGTGCACACGACCTCGCCGCCCGACAGCTCGCACGAGGGCGAGGAGAGCAGGGGGTCGAAGGTCGTGCCCGCGGGCACTGCGTCAGAGACGACCACGTCGTGCGCAGGCGACGGGCCGGCGTTGCTGACCTCGAGGACATACCCGATCGCCGCCCCGGGCGCGAATGTCGCTGGGGCGCGCTTGACGATCGACAGGTCGGCTGAGCGGTTCACCTGGACGGCGGCGACCGTCCGATTGTTCGAAGGGTCGCGGTCGGGTTGGACCGAGGTCACGGTCGCGACGTTCTCGAGCACTGTGCCCGCCCCGAGTTCGGGCGCGATCGTCGCGGTGACCTGGACTTGCGCCGACAGCCCTGGATTCAGCCGGCTGGAGCAGGTTGGCACCGGCGTCGCGGTGCAACCGGCCCCCGAGATGCTCACGGCGCTGAAGCCCGGCGGCACTGCGTCGGTGAGAACGTAGTCGGCGGCAGACGGCCCGGCATTGCTCACGGTGATCGTGAACGACACATTCCCGCCGGCGCTCGCCACCTGCGAGGACGGCGCCTTGACCACCGACAGGTCCACATCGGTGTCGACCAGGACCGTGGCGGAGGCCTGGTTGTTCACCGGGTCGTCGCCTTCGACGGCGCCTTGGATGATCGCGGTGTTGGTGCGATTGCCCGGGCTCGCCTGCGGCGTCGCCGTGAAGGCGATCTGGAAGGTCTGGGTGCTCGACGGCGCCAGATCGCCCACAGGGCACTGCACGGAGCCCGCGCTGACGAAGCACCCGGGCGAGCTCGCGCCCGGCGCAAAGACCAGACCGGACGGCACCGCGTCGATCACCTGCACGTTCTGCGCGAGACCCGGGCCGTTGTTGATCGCCTCCACTGTGAACACCACGGCGTCTGGGCTGCCCGCGGTGACCACCGCGGGAGCGGGGGCCGACTTCGTGACGGCGAGATCTGCCTGCGCGAGCACTGTGATCGGAGCGGCGCCGGATGTGCCTGTCACGTCGACGGACACGCCCGTGCCGGACACGTCGATCGTGAAGACTCCTGGGTTCGTGCCGACGGTGACCGCGAAGGCGAACTGCAGTTGCGCGTTCGGCGGGATCTCGAGAGGCCCCGGAAAAGTCAGGGTGGAACCGCTCACGGTGGGTTCGCCGACGCCCGTCGCAGACCCGGGGGTGTACGTGAAGCCCGGCGGCAGCTCGACCGTGAGATCGGCCAGGACGGCCGTGTCGACGTTCGGGTTCGACGCCGTGATCGTGTAGCCGTTCGGTTCGCTCGGGCGCGAGGTCGGCTGATGGGCGGTGGCGGACAGCACCACGGGCACCTCGCCGGAGGGCGAGAATGCGGTCGTCCACTCGAAGGTTGCCGTGCCGCCGGTCGGCACCTGCACCGGCCACGCGATGCCGATGCCGTTGTCGATGTAGCTGTTGCACAGGCAGGTGTTGGGGAACGGCAGCTGCTGCCCGATCCGGCTCCACACCGAGCTGTAGCCCGCTTGGTAGAACGTGTTGCCGCCCGTTCGCGGGATGAGCTGCTGGAGTCGCGACCCGGGCTGGGTCGAGGTCGCGCAGGCGGGCGAGGTGCCGAACACCTTTCCGTACCCGCTGTCGGAGTTCTGCAGGTAGCAGTCGCCGGCGGTGTAGACGAGGCCCGACTGCACGGCCACGCTGCCGTTGTCGATGGTGACCGAGGTGTCGTAGAACTCGTTTCCGAGAACGTACCGGTCGGTCTGGGTCACGGTCACGCCGGTACCGGTGGAGACGACCGTGACGATGGTGAACGGGTCCGCCGGCGTGCCGGAGCCGGTGGTGGTGGTCTGGCTGAGTGTCGTCCAAGCGGTGCGGGGGCCCGCACTTGTGCCAGCCGGGATGTTGGCGGGTCCGTAGAGGATGCCGTTCAACGCCATCAGCGTCCCGCAGGCGGTCTGGCCGTACCACTCCGGTTGGGCGTCGTTGACGTGACGCACATCGCAATTGAGGTCGGGGCTCACCGTGATCTGGCGCAGCGGACCAGGCGAAGTGATGGTCGAGGCCGAAGCCGGTGCGACCGCCACAGTGAGGGTGAGGGCGAGCGCGACCACGATCGCGGTGCACATTGCCGTGACACGCATGACGACGGATCGCATCATGTCTCCTCTCACCCGACCCCCGGTTTGGAGAAAACCGCCTTCCGCATGTATAGCGTGAACGAACGGCCACGTCGAGTACACCGGAGATCGTGCACGCGGAGCCGTGTCCGGGTATTTCGACATCGAAAGATTCGGCGGGCCAGGGCAGGATCCCTTGCGCGGGCGCTCGACCTGATGTCGGGCGGGCGCGCCTCGCTCGTCCCGCGGGGGGCAACGGCATTCGGCAGGTGGCACTCACGAAGCTCATGGGAAAGGCCCAGAAAACGCGTGGTCTTCCGGGCCTTATCTGTTGCGAGGACAGGATCTGAACCTGCGACCTCTGGGAGGCGGTCAGTGCCTGTTTGCCGTCACGGAGTGGCTTGGAGGATCGTGGATCTCCTCGGGGATTGGCGGGGAGACCGCGCGGTCACCCTCGTGAGGGTAATGGGGCAGGACGGGATCGTTGCCGACTGAATCTGGCCTGTTGATGTACGCTGCGCGGGTCAGCGGCACTCGGGCCCGAGCCCGTCGTCCGCGAGGATCTGCTTGTCGGCGCCTTACGTGCCCGAGAAGCGTTCCGGCTCGGGCCCGGTGGGCGCGAGCGTCAGCCCGAACCGCTCGCGGACGGTCGCCGGCGGGTCGCGCGCCAGAACCGCTCGAACTCCTCATACGGGATGCGATTGCGGTTGCCGACCTTCACCGCCTCAGCTCGCCGGCCTTGATCCGGCGGGAAATCGTGGGCCGCGACACGCCAAGCGCATCGGCGACCTGCTCAGGCGTGAGCATCCGCCGCTTCGCCGTCAGCGTCACCGTCTTCCCCTCGGCCGCCGCTCGCTGCAGGTACGCGGCGACCTGGTCGAGCCACGCAGGGTGGCCGTGGGCGACGGCGACGAACTGGCCGTCGGCGTCCTGGGCGGGCGTGGACCGCCGGCCATGCACCACCACGCCGGCGGGCTTGTCGTCGATGTCCACGAGGTCGAGGGCCGCGAGGGCGGGCGAGGTCATCGCCGTGAGGGCGTCAGCGGTAGTGGTGATCACCCAAAGGTTGCACGGGCTCGTCGCGGCGAACCGGTCAGCCAACTGCCGCGCTGGCGTCCCGGCGTGAGGAACCTCAGCCGGGCGACGGCGGCGGTCCCATGCTCGTGGCGAGGAAAGGAGCACTTTGTGGCGTCGGGTTCAATTCGTTAACCATTTCAGGCTCGGAGATCCGTGATCTCCGAGCCTGAAATCCGTTGCGGGGACAGGATTTGAACCTGCGACCTCTGGGTTATGAGCCCAGCGAGCTACCGAACTGCTCCACCCCGCGGCACAAGAGATAGCCTAACACGGGTTCGGGGTGCTCCTGACCGGTTGCCGGGTTCGGGGCGTCGCGCCAGGATGAACGCATGCCATCTTTCCGTGACCTCGCCGCAACCGACGACAGACCGGACGGACGCGACGAGACGCCGTCGGAGCGCGCGGACCGCAACTGGGCCGAGGTGCTGCAGGAGTTGCGGGTGCTCCAGACGGGCACGCAGATCCTCACCGGCTTCCTGTTGGCGCTGGCGTTCCAGCCGGCGTTCTCGGATCTGAACGACGCCCAGCGCTTGCTCTACCTGACGCTCGTCGTGCTGGCGGCCCTCACCGCGATCATCGCGCTCGCGCCGGTGGCTCTTCACCGCGTGCTGTTCCGGCGCCTCGCCAAACCCCAGGTCGTCGCCTACGGCCACGCCGCACTGGTGACGGCGCTGGTCACGGTGGCGTTCGTCCTGGTGGGCGTGGTCGCGTTCGTCTTCGACGTCGTGGTGGCAGATGCCGCCGCCTGGGTCGCGGCGATGGCTCTGGGCGGTGTCGTGGCGCTCCTATGGGTGGTCATCCCGGTCGTTCTGCGGGCGCGGCTCTCGGTGAAGGACTGCCGGTGAGCGTCGCGGTCGCGGTCGCGCAGTTCGCGCCGACTGCCGACGCCGACGCGAACCTCGCACTCATCGAGGGGCTCGTGGCGACGGCATCCGGCCGCGGCGCGCGCGTCGTGGTGTTCCCCGAGTACTCGAGCTACTTCGTCGACCCGTTCGACGCGTCGCTCGTCGAGCACGCCCAGCCGGTCGACGGCCCCTTCACGCGGGCGCTGGCCGAGTTCGCGTCGACCTTCGCCGTGACGATCGTCGCGGGCCTCGTCGAGCGGGCCGCCGATCCCCGCCGCGTGCGCAACGCCGTCATCGCGGTCGACGCGACGGGCGTGATCGGGCGGTACCGCAAGCTGCACCTGTACGACGCGTTCGGCCAGCGCGAGTCCGACTGGGTCGAGCCCGGCGAGCTCACCGAGCCCGAGACGTTCGACGTCGACGGGTTCCGGTTCGCCCTGATGACCTGCTACGACCTGCGCTTTCCCGAGGTCGGGCGGCTCCTGGCCGACGCGGGAGCGCATGCGATCCTGGTGCCGGCCGAGTGGGTGCGCGGTCCCCTCAAGGAGCATCACTGGCGCACACTCGTGCATGCCCGTGCGATCGAGAACACGCTGTTCGTCGCGGCGGCCGACCATCCGCCGCCCCTGGGTGTCGGAAACTCGATGATCGTCGACCCGCAGGGGGTCGAGATCGCCGCGGTGGGCACGGCGACCGATGTCGCCGTGGCGCACCTCGACCTCGACGCGATCGAGCGGGTGCGGCGGGTCAACCCGGCCTTGAAGCTGCGGCGGCTGCGGGTCGTTCCGCGCGCCTGAGCCGCGGCTCAGCTGCGAACGGAGGCGAGGCGGGATGCGGCCTCTTCGAGCACCTCGAACCGCTTGCACGCCGCGAACCGGACGAGGCTCGCGTACTGCGCGCGCCGGGCGGGAGTGGTGAACGCCGTCAGCGGGATCGCCACGACCCCGGCGCGCTCGGGGAGCGACCGGCAGAACTCCGCCGCGTCCGTCGCACCCAGGGGCGCGGCATCCGCCACCGTGAAGTAGGAGCCGGACGCCACCCGCACGTCGAAGCCGGCCGTTCGCAGCCCCTCGCCGAGGAGGTCGCGCTTGGCGCGCAGCGTCGCGGCGATCCCGCGGAAGAAGTCGTCGGCAAGCCCAAGGCCCAGGGCGATCGCGGGCTGGAACGGACCCCCGTTGACATAAGTGAGGTACTGCTTGACCGCGAGCACCGCGTCGACGAGATCGGCGGGGCCGCTGACCCAGCCGATCTTCCAGCCGGTGGTCGAGAAGGTCTTGCCGGCCGATGAGATCGTGAGCGTGCGCTCCCATGCGCCGGGAAGCGTCGCGATCGGCACGTGCAAACCGTCGAACACGAGGTGCTCATACACCTCGTCGGTCACGATGATCGCGTCGTGGCGCTCGGCGAGCCGCACGATCTCGGCCTGGACCTCAGGTGTGAAGACGGCTCCGGTGGGGTTGTGCGGGTCGTTCACGAGGATCACGCGCGTGCGATCGGTGACCGCGCGGGCGAGTTCGTCGAGGTCGGGCTGGAACGCCTCGCCGCGCAGCGGCACGGTGACCAGCCGCGCGCCCGCCAGGGCGACGCACGCGGCGTACGAGTCGTAGTACGGCTCGAAGACCACGACCTCGTCGTCGGGGCCGTCGGTGAGCCCGAGGATCGCGGCGGCCAGCGCCTCGGTGGCACCCGCCGTCACGAGCACGTCGCGCTCGGGGTCGAGGGCGAGTCCGTAGAAGCGGCGCTGATGCTCGGCGATCGCTTCGAGCAGGGAACGGATGCCGCGACCCGGCGGGTACTGGTTGACGCCGTGCGCGATCGCCTCGCGTGCCGCCGCGAGCACCTCGGCCGGGCCGTCCTCGTCGGGGAAGCCCTGCCCGAGGTTGATGGCGCCCGTGCGCGCAGCCAGCGCGCTCATCTCGGCGAAGATCGTCGGGCGGGCGCTGCCGTCCGGGTCGATGAGCCCGGCGCCGAGCGCGGTGCGGCGCCACGCGCCGGGAATGTGTCGCATCACCGAAACGCTACTCTTCTCGGGGCTGGGTTCTCGGCGAGGTCATAGGAGCACATAGGGGCATCCCAACCGCGTCATAGGAATTCCACAGCGTCGGGCGCGAACCTTGTCTCGGCCTTCACAAAGGAGCATTCCATGAGCGACATCCAGGACGGACGTCCGAGCGACCCGAACTCCACCCCCGAGCACGACACGGCCCCCGGCCCCGAGTCGGCGACCCCCGAGCACGACGCGGCCCCCGCCCCCGAGTCGGCGGCTCCCGCCGCCCCGGCGCCCCAGCCCGAGCAGGCTCCGCCGCCGGCGCAGCAGCCCGCCGCGCACGTTCCGCCGCAGGCGCCCGCCGCACCCGTCCCGCCGCAGGCTTCCGTCCCGCCGCAGGCCGCACCGGGCGCGCAGCCGACGACCCCGTGGCAGCCCCCGGCTGCGCGTCCGACGCAGCCCGGCTACCCGCAGACCTACGCGGGCCAGCCCGCCCAGCCCGGTCAGGCCCTCGCCCGCCCCCCGCAGCACTACGCCGGTCAGGCGTACCAGGGTCATCCGGCGCATCCGGGCCAGGCGCACTACGGCGCTGCGCAGCACGGTCAGCCTTCGCAGACCCAGCCGACCCTCCCGCTCGGCCCCGCCGGTTCGGCGCCCACCGGCACGGTTCCCACGAGCGGCGCGCCGGCCGCCCCCAAGCCGAAGTCGGGCGCGGGCAAGGTCGTAGGCATTCTTGTCGCGGCCGCCCTCGTGGGCGGTGCCGCCGGCATCGGCGGCGCGTGGGCCGGCTCGGAATGGTTCGCCCCGGCGTCGACCACGCCGGTCGCCGGCCCGCAGACGGTGACCGTCAACAACACCGACTCCGTGAACCAGACCACCGCGATCGCCGCGAAGGTCGTGCCGAGCGTCGTGACGATCTCGGCCTCGGACGGCAGCAGCGGAGGCACGGGCTCCGGCGTCGTGCTCAGCGACGACGGCTACGTCGTCACCAACACGCACGTCGTCACGCTCGACGGCCAGACCGGCAGCGCGGCGATCCGCGTCACGACGTCCGACGGCCGCGTGTTCGACGCCAAGGTCATCGGGACCGACCCGACGTACGATCTGGCGGTCATCAAGCTGAAGGATGCCTCGGGCCTGACTCCGGTCGAGTTGGGCGACTCGTCGAAGCTCAACGTGGGCGACACGGCGGTCGCGATCGGTGCGCCCCTCGGCCTGTCCAACACCGTGACCACCGGTATCGTCAGCGCGCTGAACCGCTCGATCCAGATCGCGTCGTCGGCGGCGCCCGAGTCCGGTGACCAGGACGAGGACCAGGGCACGCCCAACGGCGAGAACGGCCCGTTCCAGTTCGACTTCGGCCAGGGCCAGCAGCAGGCGGCTCCCTCGGCAGCCATCTCGATCGCTGTCATCCAGACCGACGCGGCGATCAACCCCGGCAACTCCGGCGGTGCGCTCGTAGACTCCCAGGGCCGACTGATCGGCATCAACGTCGCGATCGCGACGGCGGGCGGCGGCTCGTCCGAAGGCAACGGGTCGATCGGCGTCGGCTTCTCGATCCCCGTCGGCATCGTCAAGCGCATCACCGGCGAGATCATCGAGAACGGCGAGGCGACGCACGGCCTGCTCGGCGCGAATGTGCGGGCCGCGGCATCCGTCGAAGGCTCCACCATCACCGGTGCCTACATCGCCAAGGTCGAGCCCGGCGGTGCGGCCGAGAAGGCGGGCCTGGCGGCGGGCGACATCGTCACGGAGTTCAACGGCGTGCCGATCACCGGCTCGGTCGACCTGACCGCGCAGGTGCGGGCGGTCGAGGCGGGCGGCGAGGCGACCCTCACGTTCGTGCGGGACGGCACGCGCCAGACCGCGGACGTGACCCTCGGCACGCTGGCGCCGTAAGCACCGGCAAGCGGGGACGCCACCCGGCGAGCGATAGGCTCGCGGGGTGGCGTCCTTCTCGTTCGGCGCGGGGAACGCGCGAAAGATCGCGGGCATCCCCCTCTATGCGGCCGGGCGCCTCGCGACGCTCGTGATTCCGCGCTCGCACGACGAGTGGGTGTTCGGCTGCGGCGCGGGAATCGGCGACGGCGCGCTCGCGCTCTGGCACGTCGTTGCCGGGCAGGGGCATCCGGCGGTATGGCTCGTCTCGAACGAGCGCGAGGCGACGGATGCCGCGGCCCTCGGCATCCCGACGGTGCCCAAGCGCTCGCTGCGGGGCTTCTGGCGCACGGCGCGGGCGCGCACGGTGGTGGTCACGCACGGGTTCGGAGATGTCAACCGCTACGCCGTGTCTGGCGCGTTCGTCGCCCAGCTCTGGCACGGCATCCCACTCAAGCGCATCGGTCTGGACTCGCCCGAGACGGTGCGGCCGCCGTCGGTGCTGCGCGGTCCCGCCGCCGCCGTCGCGCGCCGGGCGCTTGCGATCATGTACCGCGGCGCCGCCCGCCGCATCGGCGTGCTCCCGGCCGCGTCGCATCTGGTGCGCGGACGGCTGGAGTCGGCGTTCGGGCTCGCCGACGAGCGGGTGCCGGTCACCGGCGAGCCGCGCGTCGACGTGCTGTCGCGCGGGAGTGCCGCGACCCGGCGCTCCGCAGCCCGCGACGGCGTCCGCGAGGTCGCAGGTCCGCTGGAGGAGGACTCGCGCCTCGTGCTCTACGCACCGACCTGGCGCGACGGGGAGCTCGACCCGGCGATCCCCGCCCCCGAGCACTGGCAGGCGCTCGTCGAGGTGCTCGAGCGCCGCGACGCGGTGCTGCTCGTGCGCTCGCATCCGCTCGGGGCGGGGGAGTACGCCCCGCCTTCGCCCACCGACCGCGTGCGACGGCTGGGCAGCGACCTCGTGCCCGACGTGACTCCGCTGCTGCCGGGACTCGACGCGCTGGTCACCGACTACTCCTCGCTCGCGTTCGACGCGTCGCTCGTGCCGCTGCCGACGCTCTTTCTCGCCCCCGACGTCGAGGAGTACGCGCGGCGCCGCGGCTTCTACGGGCGCTACGAGGATGCCGCAGGCGAGGACTGGTGCGCCGAATGGGGTACGCTGATCGCCCAACTCGACGCCGTGCTCGGTGACGACGCCGCGCGGGCGGAGCGCATCGCGCGCGCCGAGCGGCTCAGCGCCAGGATGCACGCGCATCGCGATGGCGCGAACACCGACCGGGTGTACCGTGCGATCTGCGCGGGACTGCGACGCCCGAAGAAGGGAACCCGATGCCCCGTACCGAGCGAGCGGAGCCAGTCGAAGTGATCGATGCCTCCTTCACCACCGACGGCGGTGCGACGCTGGTGCTGGCGGGCACTGGAGCCCGCCCGCGGTCGGTCGAACTGGTGGGGCCCCGCGCCCGTGTCGTGGCCGCACTCACCGGTCGTGGCAAGACGTGGCGCGCGCAGCTGCCGCTGCGAGCGGCCCGGTGGGGCGGACCCGAGCTGCCGCTGCCGGTTGCCGACTACCGGCTGCGGCTCACGGACGCCGACGGGGTGCAGACGCCGGTGGAGGCATCCGTCCCGCTCACCCAGCTCGGCACGCTCCGGGCGAGCGTCGAGGCCGACATCGTGCGCATCGGCCCGCCGATCGACCCGGCCTACGACTCGGGCGAGGGGCAGGACGCCCTCGAGCGCCGCTACGCCACCCGGCCCGGCGGACTCGAGAACGCGGTCTTCTTCGAGAGCTTCTACGGCCGCACCGCGAGCTGCAACCCGCTCGCGATCGACCGCGAGCTGGCCCGTCGCGCCCCTGGGGTGACGCGCTACTGGAGCGTCGTGGACCTCTCGGTGCAGGTGCCCGACGGAGCGATCCCGGTCGTCGAGGGCAGTCCCGAGTGGTGGCGGGCCCGGGGCGGCGCGCGCCTGCTCGTCGTGAACGACTGGCTTCGCCGCCGGTTCTCGCGCCGCAAGGGGCAGGTCGTGCTGCAGACGTGGCACGGCACGCCCCTCAAACGCCTCGCGCTGCACCGGCCCGGCTTCGACCCGCGCCGTATGGCGGCCGTCGTGCGCGAGTCGCGGCGATGGAACATCCTGCTCGCCCAGAATCCCTACTCGACGCGCATCCTCAGCAAGGCGTATGCGTTCCTGCGGCGGCCGATCTGGGTAGAGGGGTACCCGCGTGACGACGTGCTGGTGTCGGGCTCCGGCGACGCCACGCGCGCGGCGCTGGGCATCGACGCCGGGCAGCGCGTGCTGCTGTACGCGCCCACGTGGCGCGACGACCGCACCGAGATCGTCGACTTCGTCGATGCCGCCGCGCTGGCCGAGGCGACCGGCGCCGTCGTGCTGGTGCGCGGGCACTCGCGCACGCTGCTGCCGGGCAAGGATGCCGAGGGCCCGCGGGTCATCGACGTCACGGGCTTTCCCGACACGTCGCAGCTGCTGCTGGCAGCCGATGCGCTCATCACCGACTACTCGTCGGTCATGTTCGACTACTCGGTGACCGGCAAGCCGATGTTCTTCCTCGTGCCCGACCTGGAGCACTACCGCGGCGAGCTGCGCGGGTTCTACTTCGACCTGGCCGCGCATGCTCCGGGGCCGGTCGTGCGCACCCAGGACGAGCTTGCCGACGCGATCCGCGATCACGATCCGGCCCGCTTCGCCGCGGCGTACGCGATCTGGCGCGCGAAGTTCAACGAGCGCGACGACGGACACGCCGCCGAGCGCGTCGTGAGCCGCATCCTCGACCAGGGTCTCGTCGAGCGCTGATCGGCCCGGGCGTCGCCGTGGGGATCGAGTGCCGCCGCAGGCGGTGTGTCGAGATCACGGCAGCGGCGTGTTCCGGTCGCCGAGCCGTGAGGTGTCGACGGTGTCGTGTGCGCCTCGGGCGACGCCGATGAGAAAGCCCGACCCCCACGAGAGGTGCATCGTGGGAAGCACCGCGAACGTCCACAGCTTGTCGCGCCATCCCTTGCCGCCGCCCGGCCCGATCCCCACGATCAGCACGAGCACGACGTACGCCGCGACCGGCAGGTAGATGACCGATGCCGCCGCCGACGACCACCCCGACACGATCCCGGTCAGCTGCAGCACCGCGACGATGACCGCGAGCACGACGTCGAGCACGAGCAGCGGCGGTGCGAAGAAGCGCGCCGAGTTGCGGTGCCGGTAGCGGCGCACGAGCTCTCCGCGCCAGCGGCCGGTCGCGAAGAACTGGCGGACCAGGCGCGGCCAGCTCTCGCGCGGCCAGTACGTGACCGAGAGCGTCGGGTCGAACCACACCAGGTGCCCGGCGCGGCGGATGCGCAGGTTCAGCTCCCAGTCCTCGCCGCGGCGGATCGTCTCGTCGAACCCTCCGACCTCGTCGATGACGGCGCGGCGCATCACGCCGAGGTAGGCGGACTCGGCCTCGCCCTCGCGCGTGCCGCCGTGGTACGCGCCTCCGCCGAGGCCGACGGGGGAGTTGTAGGCGCGTGCGACCGCGCGCTGGAACGGCGCGCGCCCGTCTGCGCGCATGACGCCGCCGACGTTGGCCGCGCCGGTGCGATCGAGGGTCGCCAGCGCGCGGCGGGTGTACTCGGCCTCGAGCTCGGAGTGCGCGTCGACCCGCACGATCGTCGGGTAGCGGCCGGCTCGGATGGCGCGATTGAGCCCGATCGGGATGTCGGCGTCGGGGTTGTCGACGAGCACGATGCGCGGGTCGGCCGCCGCCAGTTCGCGCGCGAGCTCGGTCGTTCCGTCGGTCGACGGCCCGAGCGCGAGGATGAGCTCGGACGGCCCCGGGACGACCTGCGCGAGCGTCGACTCCACGGCGCGCCGCAGGTATGCGCGCTCGTTGAGCACCGGCATCACGAAGGTCACACCCGGGTCGGTGGTCGCAGATGCCGCCTCTGGACGACCGGGCTCCTCGACGTGCACTGCTCGATCATGTCACGCCGGTGCCTGGGTAGGCTGGAGGAGTGGCAGTCGTGAGAGATGGGAAGAAGGCGATCGCGCTTCTGCGCAAGGCTCTCGCGTCGAGGACCGCGGTGCGCGAGGTCCGCCAGACGATCGCCCAGCGGCCGCCACATCCAGAGCACCACTACAAGGTGGCCGTGTACTTCGCCGACGGCGCGGTGAACATGTACCAGATGCGGCAGTGGTACAAGCCGTTGGCCGGGCTTGCGGCCCAATGGCCTGTCGTGGTGTTGAGCCGCGTGGCGACCGGGGCCCGGGCGCTGCTGGCCGAAGACGCGCCCCCGGTCGCTTTCGTTCCGACCGTGCGCGACCTGGAGCGCTTCATCGCGAAGCAGGACATCCGGGTCGTGCTGTACGTGAACCAGAATACCCGCAACTTCCAGATGTTCCGCTACGGCCGGCGCTGGCACGTGTTCATCAACCACGGCGAGTCCGACAAGATGTACATGACCACGAACCAGTTCAAAGCGTACGACTACGCGCTTATCGCGGGGGATGCCGCGCGCGAGCGTCTCTCGCGCGTGCTGTGGGACTACGACCTCGGCTCCCGCACGATCGAGATCGGCCGTCCGCAGGCCGATCATTACTCGGGCACCCTTCCGTACACGCCCGACGAGCGCACGGTCGTGCTGTATGCGCCGACGTGGGAGGGGGACCGGCCGTCGGCGCACTACGGCTCGATCCGCACCCATGGCGAGTCGCTCGTGTCGGCGCTGCTCGCGACCGGTAGGCATCGCGTGATCTACCGCCCGCACCCGCGCTCGGGCGTCGTCGACCCCGAGTACGGGGCGGCGAACCGGCGCATCATCGACGCGCTCGCGGCGGCGAACGCGGCCGACCCCTCGGCCGGTCACTTCTTCGACGACGGCCCGGAGCTCGGCTGGCAGCTCTCGGCGTCCGATGTGGCGATCGTCGACATCTCGGCGATGGTCTACGACCGCCTGGCCGCCGACAGGCCGCTCATGATCACGCGCCCGCACGACGAGCGGGCGCTGGTCGACACACACGGCTATCTGTCGGCGTGCGAATGGCTGGATGCCTCGGCCGCGCCCGACATCGTCGCCGAGACCGACCGCGTGCTGAACGACCCCGACGCTGTCGCGCGCCTCGAGCAGTGGGTGCGCCACTACTTCGGCGACACCGCCCCGGGCTCGGCGACGCAGCGCTTCCACGCGGCGATCGCGGAGCTGATGCGAAAGTGGGACGACTGGCACGAGCGCTCGCTCGCCGGGGGCGAGGCGGACGACGATGAGGCCGGCGAGGCCGACGAGGCCGACCTGGACGACTGAGCGGCGCGGGTGGGCGCCGCCTGCGCGCGCGTCAGCCGGCGACGGAGGGCTGTTCGACCAGGCGCGTGATCGCGCGCAACGGGATCGAGACCCAGGTCGGCCGGTTGCGGGACTCGTAGATCGCCTCGTAGACGGCCTTGTCGATCTCGAGCGCCGCCAGGAGCGTGCGCTGTGCGTCCAGGTCGACGCCCGACACCGCGGCATACCCGTCGAGGAACGCCTGGCGTGCGTCGTTCGCCCACGCCAGCACGGTGTGCGAGGACCGGTCTGTCGCGTCCAGGCGAATGGAGCCGGCGACGTAGTCGAACGACCTGAGCATGCCCGCCACATCGCGCAGGGCGAGGTCGGGTCGCTGCCGCTCGAGCATGGGGCGCAGCGGCTCGCCTTCGAAGTCCACGATCACCCAGCCCCGCGCGGGGGAGTGCAGCACTTGCCCGAGATGCAGGTCTCCGTGCACGCGCTGCACCGCGGGCCATGGCCTCTCTGACGCCCGCGTGTACACGCGGGCGATCGCGTCGCGCTGCTCCTCGAGGCCGGGCACCTCGGCGATCGCCGTCGCCAGGCGCCGCGCCCACGCGGCGCCGACGGCCTGCCGGTCGCCGGGGAGCGTGTCGCGGGTCGGGAACGCGCGCGCGAGCGTCACGTGCACCTCAGCGGTCGCCTCGCCGAGTGCGCGGGCGCGGTCGGTGAAGTCCTCGCCGCGCGCGGCGGCGGTGAGCGCCACGCGCCACGCGTCTTCGACGTCGGGCAGGAACTCCTGCGCGAACGCGAGTGAGCCGGTGACCGTCCCTCCTGCGGTCGCGAGGTCGGGCCACTGGCCCTCCAGCGTTCCGACGGCGGCGGGCACGTGTGTCGACCCCGCGGCGGCGAGCGCGGTCTGCAGTTCGATGTCGGGGTTGAGGCCGGGGTGCACCTGCCGGAACACCTTGCAGATGACGGATGCCGCGGCATCCGGATCCCGGAAGATGATCGAGGTGTTCGACTGCTCGCCGCTCAGCACGCTCGCCTCGAGGTGGGCGGCTGCCTGCGGGTCGGAGCCGGCCGCGGCGCGGCCGACCGCGGTCGTGCGCGGACCGCGCGCGACTCCGCCCTCGGTGACGAGTCGGATGAGCGCGCGTGTGTATGCGGGGTCGTGGGGTCCGTCGACGAAGGTCGTGCCCGGCTCGGGGTCGCCGATGACGTGCTCGGCCGCGGCGGCGTCGAGTGTGGCCGTCGCGCGTGCGACGACGGGGATCTGGTACAGCACCGCAGGCAGCGCGCCCTCGTCGAGCACGAGGAACGTTCGTGCCTTCGCGCGCTCGGGCGCGGTCGGATCGTCGTCGGGCGCGGCGAAGTCGTGGTCGAACCACGCGACCAGGCGCAGGCTCGGCGTGCGTCCTTTGCCCGCGTACCAGCGCTGCCGGGGCAGCCACGCCGCCAGACACGCGAGCGTGCTGTCCATACAGTGACACTAGGGCGGCGCGTGGGGGCGTGTCGAGTGACCGCCGAAAGCGCCTGCGTGGTGCCGCGCGGACGAGGCATCCGTCCGCCGCCCGATTCTGGCACTATCGCGGTATGCACGAGCTCGAGAGCTGGGCGCGCGTCGAGGTCACGTCAGGCGGCGAGACCCGACCGGTCTATCGCAAGGGCGACGGGACCGGGGTGATCGTGATCCACGAGTTCCCCGGGATCGCGGCGTCTCTGGTGGCGTTCGCCGACGAGGTCGTCGCGCGCGGGCACACGGTCGTGCTGCCGCACCTGTTCGGCACCCCCGGCGCAGGCATGACGTTCGCGAACGTGGCCGGGAGCGTCTGGCAGTTCTGCGTCCGGCGCGAGTTCTCGGTCTTCGCGCGCGGGCGCACGAGCCCCATCGCCGGATGGCTGCGAGCTCTCGCGCGCCAGCTGCACGACGAGGTCGGCGGAACCGGCGTCGGCGTCGTCGGGATGTGCTTCACGGGCGGCTTCGCGCTGGCGATGATGGCCGATGCCCCGGTCATCGCCCCGGTGCTCGCCGAGCCCTCGCTGCCGGCCGCTGCCGGACTGCCTCGCGGCGCGCGCCTGCGCGGGGCCGATCTCGGACTCGGCCCCGAGGACCTGGAGGCGGTGCGATCGTCGTCGTGCGAGGTGCTGGGCCTGCGCTATCGCACGGATCCGGCCGTCGGCACCCGGTTCGCGACGCTCGAGCGCGAACTCGGCGACCGGTTCATAGCGGTCGAGTTCGAGGGCAAGGGTCACTCGGTGCTGACACGCGACCGGCAGCAGGAGGGCGTCGAGCGCGTGCTCGACTTCCTCGACGAGCGGCTCGCGGCGGCCGGATGACGGATCGGCGGCGCGGTTCGCGTCGCGTCAGAAAAGCGCGATGACCGCGACGATGGCGGATGCCGCGGCCAGCAGCAGCGCGATCCCGATGAGCACCGCGTGCACGATGAGGAACCGCGTGGGCTTACCGGCTTCATCGTGCGCGCGAGCGTCTTTGGCCACCCGCCGGTAGAACGTCGGCCACACGAGCACGTTGAAGAGAGCATTGAGCAGCAGCAGAACGATGAGGGTGACGGTCACCCTTCGAGCCTAAGCGGGTGCGCGCGAGCGAGCGCACGCCGGTCGCGTGCTGTCCCCATGTCGACGGCCCCGGGCAGCGTCCGAACACATGAACCAAACTCATCCCGACGCGGTTCTCGACGCCGACGAACGCGGCTGCGGGTCGCCGAGTCGACGGTTTGAGGGACTGTTGCACGAGTGGGTGGCATCCTGTCCTGACCCGCCTGACGAGTTCCAGTCGAGATCGCGAGTGGTCAGGTTTGCTTCCCGAGCGTCTATACTGAACATAGACAGTAGGTATGTTGGGAGGCATTCGGTATGCGCGTCATCGTCTCGTCGGTGTCTGGCGTCCCGCTCTACGAGCAGATCGTGGAACAGGTCCGGCAGCAGATCATGGCGGGCGAACTCGCGGCCGGGACCGCATTGCCGTCGTTGCGCGTGCTTGCCAGCGAGCTGCGCGTCAGCCTCATCACAACGACACGGGCATACAACGATCTGGCCGCCGAGGGGTTGATTGTGAACGTGCCGGGCAAGGGCTCCTTCGTCGCGCAGATCGACCCGGCCGAGGCCCGGCGCGCAACGCTCGATTGGGCGCGCGAACGGCTGCGGCAGGTCGTCGTTCGCACGCAGCACCCCGGGCTCGTATCGCTGGCGGAACTGATTGAGATGATCACGGAGGAATGGGAACGATGAACACGACCGGGAACGTCCTGGAGACGGCCGGACTGGTGAAGCACCGCGGCGGCTTCATCCTCGGGCCGCTGGACCTGCGCATTCCGCAGGGCTTTGTGACAGGGATGGTCGGGGCGAACGGGTCCGGCAAGACTACGACGCTGCGCACCCTGCTCGGCCTGATCCGCGCCGACGCCGGCAGCATCACGATCCCGCCGACGAACGAGGTCGGGATCGCGTTCGACCAGCCGTTCCTGCTCCCGGACTGGCGCATCCGCGATGCGGCCACCACCTACGCAGCCTTCCGGCCCGGCTGGGACCAGGCGTGGTTCGACCGGCTGGGCCGCCGGTTCGGGTTGCGCGGCGACACGAAGGTGAAGGAGCTGTCCCGCGGCGAGGGCAACAAGCTCATGATTGCGCTGGCGATGGGCAACCACCCCGAGCTGCTGATCCTTGATGAACCGACGAGCGGACTGGACCCCGCCGCACGCACCGATCTGGTCGATCTGCTGCGCGAGCATATGACTCGCGACGACGCCTCGCTGCTCTTCTCCACCCACATCACCAGCGACCTGGAGCACTTCGCCGACTACCTCGTGTTCATCGACGCGGGGCGCATTGTCTACCAGGGCGCGCTCGACGACCTCGTGCAGGACTTCGCCTATATCCAGGGATCACTGGACGATCTGACCCCCGGCAACACGCCGCTGATCCGCGGGCTACGTCGGGGCCGGGGCGGCTTCGACGGGATCATCCGCACCGCCGATTCCGCCGTGTTCGGCTCGGGGGTCAGTATAGAAGCGCCCACGATCGAGCAGATCGTCGTCCACCACCAGCGGCGCCCCGACGAGGAGGACTGACATGCCGAGCGTCGCCCGATTCATCAGACTGGACCTGCGATCCCTGCGACCGTACGCGAGGAACCTCATCATCCCGGTCGTCATCATCCTCGTCGCCGCGGTCCTGCCTACCCGCAGCCCATACGCGATGATCCCTGCGCCCGCCGTGTTCGCGGTCATCATCGCTCCGCAATACCTGTTCGGGAACGACGAGCGCGGCCGGCTCGACACCCTCTACACCGCGCTCGGTATCGCCCGCCGTCAGGTCGTCACCGGCCGCTACGCGACCAGCCTTCTGCTGCTCATTGGGCTCACCGCGGCCGGCTTGATCCTGGCCCCGGTGACCGCCCTCCTCCTGCGCGTCGAGCTGGACTGGGCGATCGCGGCGGCACTCGCCGCCGGCAGCGTCGGGATCGTCGGCGCCCTGCTCGCCGTCGAGTTGCCCGTCTACTTCGCGCTCGGAGCCACCCGAGCCCGCACGGTCGGGTTCGCCGTCCCCGCCGCGATCATCCTCGCCGTCGTCTTCGCAGGATGGGCCTTCCCCGATGCCGGAACGACCGTGCTCGGCTGGCTAGAAGGCACCAGCCCCGGCTGGCTGGCCCTCGCCGCGCTTGCAATCCTCGCCGTCCTCGGAACCGCGTCGAGCCTGTTGGCCGCACGGCTCTACGCCCGCCGCGACTTGTAGGCGAGGGAGCGCGAACTCGCCGCGTCGCGATCCTCGGGCACAACGACCTCGGGGCGGTCGACCCCTACCCGACGTATACGCGGCGCCTACGCGTCGCCGTCGTCGCCAGAGGGAACGGCCGGGACCACGATCGAGATCGACGAGACGCCGGGCGCGGCATCCGTCAGCAATGCGTCTGCGACCGCGATCGGCTCCGCCAGGCGCTGTGCGACCGATTCGGGCGGGAGCGGCTCGGAGGGCAGTCCGGCCCAGTCCTGAGGATCCTCCTGCGGCCGCAGCGTGAACTGACCCATGGCTCGACCCTACCTCGGCTCGAATGCGTCGTCGTCGGCGGGGTCGGCCCCCGACTCCGGCGTGCCATCCGTGAGCTCGCGGTCGTCACGCCGTCGCACGACGCCGCCCGCCCGTCGCGCCGCGCCTCCGACCGCCTTCGCGCCGCGGGTGACGCCGACAACGACGCTCTCGCCGGCACGCCGGATCGAGCGCGCCGTGAGCGACTCGATCGGGGTCGCGCCGGGCCTCGGCTCGAGCTCGGCGGGAAGGCCGATCGGTGCGGCGCCGAACGCGCGGCGCGAGTTCACCAGCACGCGACGGCCGAGGATGTGGTTGCCGGTGCCGCCGATCACCGCGCCGATGCCGAACGGGAGGGCCTTGCCGATGAACGATGCCCCGCCCTTCGCCGCGAACTGGCGGACGAACGCCGTCTTGAGCCGGTCGACGAGGGGTCCGACCGCGGCGCGGGGGAGCGTCTTGGTGATGAGCTCGCCCCAGTACCTGTCGCGCGTGACCCCCTTGCCGGCCATCTGCCCGGCCAACTGCGCCACGAGATCGACGCCCTCCTTGCCGAGCATGAGGGTCAGCACGAGGGCGCGAGCCCGATCGGGGTCGGCGACACGGATGCCGTGCACTTCGGCGACCGACTGCGCGAACAGCGCGGTCGCCTCGAGGAACGCCACCGTCTCGACGCCGCTCAGCGTCAGCGTGACGCCGGTGCCGATGCCGGGCACCACCGCAGTCGCACCGACGGCGGCGCCGCCGGTCGTCACGGCGGTCAGGTACCGGCGCTCGAGCATGCGCACGATCTGGTCAGCAGACGAGTCCGGATGACGCAGGCGGATGCTCCGCAGATGGGCGATCACCGCGGGACGCTGGATCGCGAGCACGCGGTCGAGAGCACGAACCGTGAAGGGATGCTCCGCGGATCCGGTCGGCGCAAGACCGCCGTCCCACGGTGCGTCGTCGGACAGCGAGTGGATGCGGTGCACCTTCTCGGCCATCACGCAGATCTTATGCATCGGACGCTGTCCGACGGCTGTGGATCGGTGGCGGTTGACGATCCGAGCAGAATCCGCCTCGGCCGGAGGGCCGGGATCAGACGTAGAGGTTGGCGCGCTCGAGGTCTTCGGCGAAGTCGACCTCGACCGCGTACAGGTCCGAGATGTCCATCGGCGCGAGGCGCAGGCCGTCTTCGAGGATCGCGAGTTCGAGCCCGCGCTCGAAGTAGTCCTGATCGTCGACGCGCTGCAACTGGCGGATGAAGGACTTCTTGTCGGCCGCTGAGATGTAGTTGATGCCCACCGCCTCGCCGATGCCGCCCACGACGGTCTTCGACAGTTCGGCGATGCATCCCTCGGCGTCGATGGTGTACTTGACCTCTTCGTCGCTGACCTTCGAGGTGTTGACGGTGACGAACGACTGCTCGCGCTCGATGAGCGACACGGCCCGGCCGAGCACGCGCGGATCGAAGACGACGTCGCCGTTCATCCACAGCACGCCGCCGCGACCGGTCGCGGTCAGGGCGCGCAGCAGGCTCTTGGACGTATTGGTCTGGTCGTAGCGGTCGTTGTACACGTAGTCGACGTGCGGGAACGCCTCGACGATCGTCTCGGCGCGGTAGCCGACCACGGTCGTGATCCGCGCCTCGCCGCCGAAGGCCGCACGGACGTTGTCGTGCTGCTGTCGCATGATGCTCCGGCCGTCGCCGAGCTCGGTGAGGGGCTTGGGAAGGGCGCGCCCGAGGCGCGAGCCCATGCCGGCCGCGAGGATGACGGTCTGAAGTGTCACGATGATGCTGCTCCTGGAGTGCTGTGTTAAGCGTCGGTTTACCGACACGACACCCCTTTGTGCTTCGTTCATGGTAGCGATAGGCCCCTGGGAGGGTGCAGAATGCGCGGCCTCTGTTGCCCTTTCGTGATAAAGCGCCCGCGAATGAAGTTTTCGTCACCTTACTGGGCCGAAAGGGACGCGGTTGATACGTTGGTGAGGTGACCCCATCTCTTCCGGTGCCACACGAATCCGCCCCGGGCGATCCGGAGCGGGATACCGCGCGCGTCCGCGTGCCCGATCTCGTGATCCTTCCTCCCCGCCCTCCTCTGCCCGGGGAATCGGCCGAACCGGTGCCCCCGGCCCCCGCGGCCGAGCCGAGAAAGCGGCCGGCGAAGCCGCGCTTGCGGTTTTCCCGCGCGGCCAAGGCGGCGCCCTCGGCGAGGCAGCCCGCGGCCGGCGCGATCCCCGCCGACCAGATCATCGTTCCCCCCAAGCCCCCGCTTCCGGCGCCGCCCGCGCCGCCGGTCGTCGAGCACCCCCCAGAGCCGGAGAACGAACCGGTCGCTCCGCAGGCCGCGCATGAGATCACCGCCCTCGCTCCGCCCGTGCCGCAGGCGCCGGCAGCGACCGCGGCGGCGTCCGTGGCCGAGCCCCTCTCGATCGCCGACGACGCGCCCGCCTCCAGCCGCCCGCCCACCGTCGGCATCACCGATGCGCTGACCGCGGAACGGGCGCTGCCCGCAGAGCTTGCGGGTGAGCCCGCGCTGGTGCTGCGCGGCGTGACCAAGTCCTTCGGCGGCACGGTCGCCGTCGACGGCGTCGACCTCACGGTGCCGTCCGGAGCCTTCTACGGGCTGGTCGGGCCCAACGGCGCCGGCAAGACGACCACACTGTCGGTCATTGCGGGGCTGCTGCGCCCCGACAAGGGGGCAGTGCAGGTGGGCGGCATCGACGCGCGGGCGAACCCGCGCGCGGCCAAGCGCCGGATGGGCGTGCTGCCGGACCGCCTGCGCACGTTCGACCGGCTCACCGGACGCCAGCTGCTCCACTACTACGGCGTGCTGCGGGGGCTGCCCACGGCCGTCGTCGAGAGCCGCGCGGCCGACCTCGCCCGTGCGTTCGACCTGACGGACTCGCTCGGCCGCGTCGTCGGCGACTACTCCGCGGGCATGACCAAGAAGGTGATGCTCGCCGGTGCGATGATCCACTCGCCGCGCCTGCTCGTGCTCGACGAGCCCTTCGAGTCGGTCGACCCCGTCTCGAGCGCGACCATCCTCGACATCCTCTCCACATATGTCGCCCACGGCGGGACGGTGATCCTCTCCAGTCACGGCATGGACCTCGTGCAGCGCGTGTGCTCGCGCGTCGCGGTGCTCGTCGCCGGCCAGGTGCTCGCCGAGGGAACCATCGACGAGGTGCGCGGCGAGCTCACGCTCGAGCAGCGTTTCGTCGAGCTGGCGGGCGGCCTTGGCGACGTGGAGGGCCTCGAGTGGCTGCATACGTTCTCGGACTGAGGTTCGCGACCCTCGCCGGGGCGTTCCGCGGCGGCATCGACAAGGTCGTCCGCACACTCCTGTGGCTCATCGTCGTCGCGGGCATCACGGTGCTCATGTGCTGGGCTCTGCTGAGCCTGGCGGATGCCGACACCGACGTCGCCCTGTCGGTCACCGTGCTCGGCGGCTCCGCCGTGACCCTCGGCTTCGCGCTGGCCCCGATCATCGGCGGTGCGGGCGACCCGCTGGACCCGCGCCGCTTCGCGGTGCTCGGGCTTGCGGAGGGGCGCCTGGCGCTGATGCTCGCCGTGGCGGGGCTCATCGGCATTCCCAGCCTGGCTCTCACCGTCGTCGCCTCGAGCGCGGCGGGGATGTGGAACGTTCAGGGCGTGCCGTGGACGGTGGGCGCGGCATCGGTCGTACTCGGCGTGCTCACCTGTTCGCTGCTCGGGCTCGTGAGCATGGCGCTGACGGCGCTGTTGCTGCATGAGCGGCGCTCGCGCGAGCTGTCGGGCGTGCTGCTGCTGGCCCTTCTCGTGGTGATCGTCCCGATCGGCGTCTTTCTCGCATCGCTCGAATGGGGTGGTCGGGTGCCGGGCGAGCTGGTCGAGGTGGTCGCGGTGCTCGCCGTCACCCCGATCGGCGCGGCCTGGGCGTATCCCGGGCTGGTCGCCGCCGGCGGCGACGCGGCCCTGAGCCTGGTCGTGGCCATCGCGACCGTGGTCGCACTCGGTGCGCTGTGGCTCGCCCTCGTGCACCGCCTGGTGACGACGACCGAGCGTCCGGCGGCGGTGCGGGAGCGCGGCGGGCTGGGATGGCTCGCCCTCACCCCGGGCACACCGGGCGGCGCGATCGCCGCCCGCAGCCTCATGTACTGGCTGCGGGACTCGCGCTACCTCGTGAATCTCGCGATCATCCCTGTGGTCGCGCTCGTCGCCATCGTGCCGCTGCTGGTCGCGGGCGTGCCGATGGAGATCGTCGCGATCGTGCCGGCGCCGCTGATCGCGCTGTTCCTGGGATGGCTGCCGCACAACGACCTCGCCTACGACTCGACCGCGGTCTGGATGCACGTGGCCAGCGGCGTGCGCGGGTTCTCGGACCGCGTCGGACGCCTCGTGCCGGTGCTGCTGGTCGGAGTGCCGCTGCTGGCGATCGCGATCTGCGTGTCGATCGCGTGGCAGGGCGACTGGGGGCTGCTTCCCGCGATGATCGGCGTGTGCGCGTCGCTGTACCTCGCCGGACTCGGCCTGTCGAGCATTTCGTCCATCGTCGCCCCGTACGCGGTGTCGCGCCCCGGCGAGAGCGCGTTCGAGCAGCCGCAGCGGATCGGGTCGGGCGGTGCGGTCATGCAGGCGCTCGTGCTCGCCGGCGCCGTCTGCGCCAGCCTGCCCGCCCTGTGGTGGGGGTGGCTCGCCCTGCAGGGCGAGCCTGAAACGGCCACCGTGGCGCTGTGGGGCGGAGTGGCGATCGGGGTGGCCGTGCTGGCGGGCGGCATCGCGCTGGGCTCGGCTGCGTTCGAGCGTCGCGGCGGGCGGATCATGGAGTTCGCCGAGTCCACCTGACAGGCGCCGCCGCTAGAATGACAGACCATGAGCACCCCCCTCGAAGGCCCTGACCAGGGCGGACTCGCCATCCTCGACCGCGAGCTCGAAGAGCTCATCCGTGAGGAGAACATCGAGCCGGGTGACCACGAGCGCTTCTCGCACTACGTCAAGAAGGACAAGATCCTCGAGTCGGCGCTCACCGGCAAGCCGGTGCGCGCGCTGTGCGGGAAGAAGTGGACGCCCGGTCGCGACCCCGAGAAGTTCCCGGTCTGCCCCACCTGCAAAGAGATCTACGCGTCGCTGAACTCGTAGCGACGGCTCCCGCTACTGCGCGTCGACGAACACCGTCGGTATCGCGGGCTCCGAGCGGCTGAGCGCGAGCGCGCGCACCGGCAGCTCCTCGCGCACGCGGGCGTGGTGGGCTCGCGCCGCCTCGACGCCCGCGGGGCCGAGGTAGGCGGCATCCGGCTCGCCACGTGTGGCCAGCGTCACCTGCAGCGCCCTCGCGTCGGGGTGCGAGGCGGCGGTCGCGTCCGGCTCGAAGCCGTCCGACACGACCACGAGCTCGCGCGTGGCGGTGCCGGCGGCGAGTTCGCGGAACGCCGACTTGCGACCGCCGCGCGACGCCTTGTCGGCGGACGCCTTCGCGACGCCGACCCACGCGCCTGAGGCATCCTGTCTGGCGACCAGCTTGTAGACCATGCCGGCCGTCGGTGCCCCGGAGCCGGTGACGACCGACGTGCCCACGCCGTAAGAGTCGACGGGGGATGCCGCGAGCGCCGCGATCGCGAACTCGTCGAGGTCGCTCGTCACTGTGATCTTCGTGCCCGTCGCGCCGAGCTCGTCGAGCTGGGCGCGCACCTCGGCCGCGACGACCGGCAGGTCGCCGGAGTCGATGCGCACCCCGCCGAGTGAGGTGCCGGCGACGCGGATCGCCGTGGCCACCCCCTCACGGATGTCGTACGTGTCCACGAGGAGCGTCGTGCCCGTGCCGAGCGAGGCGACCTGCGAGCGGAAGGCGTCCTCCTCGGTGTCGTGCAGCAGCGTGTAGGCGTGGGCGGCGGTGCCCATCGTGGGGATGCCCCATTCGCGACCGGCCTCGAGGTTCGAGGTCGCCCCGAACCCCGCGATGTACGCCGCGCGGGCCGCGGCGACCGCCGAGCGCTCGGCGGCGCGCCGGGAGCCCATCTCGGCGAGCGGCCGGTCGCCGGCGGCCACGCTCATGCGCGCGGCCGCGGTCGCCACCGCCGAGTCGTGGTTGATCACGCTGAGGGCGAGGGTCTCGAGCACGACCGCCTCGGCGAACGTGCCCTCCACGGTGAGCACGGGGGAGCCCGGGAAGTACAGCTCGCCCTCGTGGTAGCCGGTGATCGTGCCGGTGAAGCGGTACGACGCGAGGAAGGCGAGGGTCGCGGCATCCACCACCCGCTCGTCGCGCAGGAATCGCAGCTCGTCGTCGCCGAAGCGGAAGTCGCGGATGAGGCCCAGCAGCCGTCCGGTGCCGGCGACCACGCCGAAGCGCCGTGCGCCGGGCAGGCGCCGCCCGAACAGCTCGAACACGCACCGGCGGTGCGCGGTGCCGTCGCGCAGGGCAGCCTGCAGCATCGTGAGCTCGTACCGGTCGGTCAGCAGGGCGGTGCTCGGGGCGAGGTCCCGGGGATCGGCGCTCATGCGCGCCAGCCTAGTGACGTCGGCCGGTCGGGCGTCAAGGCTCTGGCGTAGGCTGGTTGATCGTGAACGACGCGCCGATCGGAATCTTCGACTCTGGGGTCGGCGGTCTCACCGTCGCCCGTGCCGTCTCGGCGATGCTCCCGCGCGAGTCGCTGCTGTACATCGGCGACACCGCTCGCTCGCCGTATGGTCCGAAGCCGATCGCCGACGTGCGCCGCTATTCGCTCGAGGTGCTCGACACGCTCGTCGAGCAGGGCGTGAAGATGCTCGTGATCGCGTGCAACACGGCCTCCGCCGCGATGCTCCGAGACGCGCGCGAGCGCTACGACGTGCCGGTCGTCGAGGTGATCGGGCCCGCGGTGCGCACCGCGATGTCGACCACCCGCAGCGGCCGGGTCGGCGTGATCGGCACGGCCGGCACGATCGGCTCGGGCGCCTACCAGGACATGCTCGAGGTCAACGAGCGCCTCACGGTCTTCGCACAGGCGTGCCCGCGCTTCGTCGAGTTCGTCGAGGCCGGGGTCACCGGCACCCCCGAGGTGCTCGCCGTCGCCGAGGAGTACCTCTCGCCGCTGCGGCACGCGGGCGTCGACACCCTGGTGCTCGGCTGCACGCACTACCCGTTCCTCGAGGGCGCGATCAGCTACGTGATGGGCCCGGATGTCTCGCTCGTGTCGAGCGACACCGAGACGGCGAAGGACGTCTACCGTCAGCTGGTCTCCCGCGACCTGCTCGCCGGTCCGGATGCCGCGCCCCACCACGTCTACGAGGCGACCGGCGCTTCCGCCGACGAGTTCCTCGACCTTGCCCATCGCCTGATGGGACGCGAGGTCTCGGCCGTGCGTCTCGTGCAGACCGGCGCTATCGACATCCTGAAGGGATCTTCATGACCGACATCATCCGTGCCGACGGGCGCACCGCAGACCAGCTGCGCACCATCACGATCGAGCGGGGGTGGAGCGCGCAGGCCGAGGGGTCAGCGCTCATCTCGTTCGGCGGCACGAAGGTGCTGTGCACCGCCTCGTTCACGAACGGCGTGCCGCGCTGGCTCGTCGGCAAGGGCAAAGGCTGGGTGACCGCCGAGTACGCGATGCTTCCCCGCGCGACCAACACCCGCAACGACCGCGAGAGCATCAAGGGCCGCGTCGGCGGGCGCACGCACGAGATCTCGCGCCTGATCGGCCGCGCGCTGCGTGCGGTCGTCGACACGAAGGCCCTCGGCGAGAACACGATCGTCATCGACTGCGACGTGCTGCAGGCCGACGGCGGCACCCGCACCGCGGCGATCACGGGCGCCTACGTCGCGCTCGCCGACGCGATCGAGTGGGGTCGCGAGAAGAAGTTCATCGGGCAGCGCTCCACGCCGCTCATCGACTCGGTCGCCGCCGTGTCGGTCGGCATCATCGACGGCGAGCCGATGCTCGACCTCGCCTACGTCGAGGACGTGCGCGCCGAGACCGACATGAACGTCGTCGTGACCGGCCGCGGCCTCTTCGTCGAAGTGCAGGGCACGGCCGAGGGCGCGCCGTTCGACAAGCGCGAGCTCGACGCGCTGCTCGAGCTGGGACTGGCCGGATGCGCCGACCTGCGCGAGCACCAGCTCGCCGCCCTGACGCCGGCGGACCCGGCGTGACCGGCCGCATCGTCCTCGCCACGCACAACCCCCACAAGGTCGAGGAGTTCCAGGCGATCGTCGCCGCGACGCGCCCCGACCTCGAGGTGATCGGCTACGACGGCCCCGAGCCCGTCGAGGACGGCGTGACCTTCGCCGAGAACGCCCTCATCAAGGCGCGTGCGGCTGCCGCGCACACGGGTCTTCCCGCGCTCGCGGACGACTCCGGCATCTGCGTCGACGTGCTCGGCGGTGCGCCCGGCGTCTTCTCGGCGTACTGGGCGGGACATGCGAAGGATGCCTCCGCCAATCTGAGCCTGCTGCTCGACCAGCTCTCCGACATCCGTGACCCGCTTCGCACGGCGCAGTTCGTGTCGACGATCGCGCTCGTCGTTCCCGCCGCCGGCGATCAGGCAGAGCACGTCGTCGAGGGGCGCTGGACCGGACGGCTCGCGGCCGCCGCCTCAGGCGGGGGAGGGTTCGGCTACGACCCGATCTTCATTCCGGACGGGCAGCCCGCGGGCGCGGAGCGCACGGTCGGGGAGTGGTCGGTCGCCGAGAAGAACGCGGACTCCCATCGCGCTCGCGCGTTCGTCGCGCTCGCACCCCTGCTCGGGACGATCTAGCCGACGCGATTGGCCGCGATCCCGGCCAGGAGGTCGCCGAGCACGAGGTCATAGTGCTCCTCCGCGCCGAAGCGGAGCATTGCGACCGCGACCGCGGCCGTTCGAGGGAACCGCGCGTCGGGCTCACCGGCGATGCGGTCGAGGCTCGGTTGCGCTTCGGCGGCGCGTCGCGCGATCGCGAACGACGCCCAGCCGTAGTTCAGGGCGACGATGCCGCTGAAGAGGGCGACCGCGTGGTCGCCGCGCGCCCCGAGCCGATAGAGGATCTCGAGCGCCTGCTCGCCGATCGGGACGGCGTTCGGTCCTGGAGCGGGATGCGCGATGAGTCCCGGAACCGCCCAGGCGTGCGCGAGGAGAAGCTCGAGATGGCGCCGGGCGAAGCCGCGCAGGTCGGCCAACGGGTCGGCAGTCGGCGCGGCAGCCTCCATGCGCTCCAGCACGCGGTTGAGCAGAGCCTCCACGAGTTCCTCGCGGCTCGCGATGTAGCGGTAGAGGCTCATCGGCGACGATCCGAGTTCGTCGGCCACGGCGCGGATCGTGAGGCGGTCGAGTCCGTCTGACGCGACGCGCTCGGCGGCGTCGAGGACCGCCGGTGCGCTCAGCGAGTTGCGGGGGCGTCGGGTGCGGGCTGAGGGGGCGTCGGCCACTCGGGGGAGCCTTTCTCGAGGAGTTCTTGCGTACATCGTACGCTATACGATAACGTACAGCGTACACCAACCTCTCGAACCCTCGGAGTCAGCATGTCCCTGCTTCGCTGGCTGCCCACTTTCCTCGCCTTCCCGCTCGGGGGCCTGCTCGCGATGCTGCTGCTCGGCGGATCGCTCGATCCGCTGCGCGCGCTCGTCGCCGGAGCGGTGGTGGGCGCTATCGTGGGCGGCACGCAGTGGCTCGCCCTCGGCAGCCGCGCCGGATGGCGGTGGCTCGTCGCCACCGTGGTCGCGATGAGCGGTGCCAGCGCAGTCGCCTTCCTCGTCTTCGGCGCGCCGGTGACGCCCACGGCGGCCGTCCTCACCGGTCTGGTCACGGGGGCGGCGGTCGGCGCGGCACAGGGACTCGTCCTTCGTGCCGGCGTGCGCGCCGGCGTCGTCTGGGCGTTCGTCGTGGCCGGCTGCTGGGCAATCGGATGGCTCGTCACCTCTGCCGTGATCGTCGACATCGACCGCGGGCACGCCGTGTTCGGGTCGAGCGGCGCGGCCCTTGTCACCCTGGTGACCGGCGTGGTGCTGCGGATGCTCCTCGGTCGCCGTGCCACGCGCCGCACCGAGCGGGGGGCCGAGGCCCCGCAGGCGCCGACGGCCACCCCGGCACACGTGACAGGGGCGTGACGTGGAGCTCACCGCCACCGGCATCCTGCTGATCGTCCTGCCCGTCGCCTTCAACGTCGCCTTCGCCGCGCTCGCAGCGCGCTTCGACTACCCCGACATCCTGCGGCGCCCCACGAGCGAGGTTCTCGAGCGCTTCCGCGCCGGGGGCTCGGGGCTCGTCCTGCTGTGGTGGGCGTTCGCGCTGACCGCCGTGCTGCTCACGCCCGCCGCGGTGCTCGTCGGCGCAGCCTTCGCCGACGCGCCGGCTGCGCTCGTGGTCGCGGGGATCGTGATCGGCGTGCTCGCGTCGGTCACCCAGTTCCTCGGGCTCGTGCGGTGGCCGTTCCTGGTGCCGTTCCTTGCGCGGGCCGACGCCGAGTCCGAAGCGTCGCCTGCGCGCCGCGAGGCGGTCGACATCGTGTTCCAGGCGTTCCACCGCTACCTCGGCGTCGCGGTCGGAGAGCACCTCGGCTACCTCTTCACCGGCGCGTGGACCGTCCTGACCGGCGCGGCGATCCTGGCGACCTCCGCGGTGACGTGGTGGCTCGGGCTCGCGGCGATCGTCGTCGGCGCACTTCTCGTGGTGTGCTCGCTCGAGTTCGTCGGGCCGTACGAATCGCGCGGGTGGTCCTTCGCCGGCGCGCTCGTGCCGTGGGTCTACATCGCGTGGTCGGTGTGGCTCGTCGCGCTCGGGATCGGCTTTGTCGTGGCCGCGGCGGCGGGCTGACGCCGGATGACGGTGGCGGGTGAGAACAAGACTCATTCCCGACTGCCCGCGCCGAGCCCGCGCGGGCGGCACATCGGCCTAGCCTGGAGTCATGCACGATCACGCGCCGACGCCGGGAGGCGGCATCCGCGGTGCCGGCAGCCGGCGCCTGCTGGCGATGTCGCTCGCGATCACGACCGTCGTGATGGTCGTGCAGATCGTCGGCGCGGCGATTTCGGGATCCCTCGCGCTGCTGGCCGATGCGGCCCACATGTTCACGGATGCCGCGGCCCTTGTCATCGCCCTGATCGCGAGCATCGTGGCATCCCGCCCCGCAAACGACCGCCGCACCTTCGGGTATCAGCGCGCCGAGGTGCTCGGTGCGCTCGTGAACGGCGTGATCCTTATCGTGCTGGCGGGATGGGTCGGGTTCGAGGGCGTCCGCCGGCTGATCGAACCGGGCGAGGTCGAGGTCGCCGGCACCCTGATGCTCGTCGTCGCGGTCGTGGGACTCGTCGCGAACGGCGTCGCGATGTGGCTGCTGAGCGCCGCCCAGCGCACGAATCTCAACGTGCGGGGCGCGTACCTGGAGGTGCTCGGAGACCTGATCGGATCGGCGGCGGTGATCGTCGCGGCGATCGTCATCGTCACGACCGGGTGGACGCAGGTAGACGCGATCGCCTCGCTGTTCATCGCGGTGATGATCATCCCGCGCGCGGTCGGCCTGCTCCGCGAGGTCGTGTCGGTGCTCGCCGAGTCGGCGCCCAAGGGCACGCACGTCGCCGAGATCCGCGATCACATCCTGTCGACCGACGGGGTCGTCGACGTCCACGACGTGCACGTGTGGCAGCTCACGCGCGGGGCGCCGGTATTCACCGCGCACGTCGTGGTGGACGCCGCCGCGCTCGCCGACGGCCGCGCGTCCGGCATCCTGACGCGGCTGCAGTCGTGCCTGTCGAACCATTTCGACGTCGAGCACTCGACCTTCCAACTCGAGCCCGCCGGGCACGTCGAGCACGAGGCCCACGCGTAGCGCGGGCGGGCCGGGGCCGCGGGGCTTCAGTCCCGGGCGACGAGGTGCTCGCGCGACGCAGCGTCCTCCTCGGCACTGTCGCCGCGGCGACGCTCGGGGCGTCGAGTTGCGGATCTGGAACCACCGTATGGATCCAGGACCGTCCGTTCACTGTCGTAGGCATCGTCCGCCCGGATGAGAAGCACGAGGCCGTCGCCGCCTCTGTGATCGTCTCTCACCACGCCCGAGACGGCTTGCGCATCACCGATCCGTCCGTGCTCGTGGTGAAGACCGAACCACGGATGGCCCGTGCCGCTGCGGGCGCGCTCCCGCTCGCGCTCGATGCTGCCGCTCCACCTCGGTCCCGCGCCGATCGCGGTCGCGCTCGTTTTCGGATTGTTCCCGGGCGCGATCGGTTCCGCGCTGCCTGCGACACGCGCAAGCCGGATCGATCCGGCCATGGCTCTGCGCGGTTGGCTGTTCCGGCATGACGGTCGACAGTGTCTTCAGAACGGACCCGGAGAGGCTCAGTCCTCGCGCCGCACCTCGGCGGGCGACTTGTCGGGTCGGAGGCCCCGCCAGCGCGCCATCCGCAGGATGCCCGCGGGGGTGAACTCGGCGAACTCGACCTCGCCGACGAGCCGCGGCTGCACCCACAGGGCGTCGGCGGCATCCGCGGCGGGCACGCCGACGAATGGGTCGACGTCCCTGCGCAGCGGCGTCAGCACCTCGCTCAGCGTCGCGAGTGTCGAGTCCGAGAACCCCGACCCGACCCGCCCGGCGTAGCGAAGGACGTCGCCGTCCGGCACGCCGACCAGCAGCGACCCGATCTGGTGGGCGCGATTCCCCTTGCCGGGACGGATGCCGCCGATCACGACCTCCTGCGTGCGGGTGAGCTTGACCTTCAGCCAGTCCTCCGACCGGATGCCGCGCCGGTACGGTGACGCCGGGTTCTTGACGACGACGCCCTCCAGCCCGAACCGGCGGCTGGCGGCGAGCGCCTCGTCGACGTCGTCGAACACCGGTGGCACCGTGATGGCCGCGATCGCATCATGGGCGAGGGGTTCGAGAATCTGCCGACGTTCCGCGAGGGGGAGGGCCGCAGCATCCGTCGTCCCGTGTGTCAGCACGTCGAACAGGTAGTAGTGCACCGGCGTGCGCGCGGACTCGCGCTCGATCTCGCGGGGCTTGGCGAGGTTCATGCGCGACTGCAGGCGCGGAAAGCTGGGTCGCCCGTGTGCGTCCAGCGCCACGATCTCGCCGTCGACGAGCGCGGGCGTCGGCCCGAGACCCGCGTCGACGCGCGTGAGCTCGGGGTACTTCGCCGTGATGTCGTTGCCGCTGCGGGCGCGCAGGTGCAGGCGTTCGCCGTCCCAGAAGCCGAGCGCCCGCATGCCGTCCCATTTGACCTCGGCCCACGCGCCGCCGCCGGAGGACCAGCGGCGCGCCGCTTCGCGCGCGATGCCCGCCGTGGCCGACGTAGCGAGCATGGGCCGGAACTGCGCGGTCGGCGGGACGGGCGCAGCGGATGCCGCGGGGGCCTGGTTCTCGCCGTGCGGCGATGCCCCGGTGTCGGCGTCGCTGGGTCGCTGGTCGTCCTGCTCGCTCGCGAAGACCCGCTCGCCGTCCGGCTGGGGCCGCCCCGTGGCATCCGTCTTCATGCGGTGCAGCAGCCAGGAGGACTTCTCGCCCTCACCGGCGGTGCGGATGAGCGCGAGCCGCACGCGGCCGAGCGGACCGCCCGGCCGGCCCTCGAGCGTCGCGATGATCTCGTCGTCGCGCCATTTCTCGAGGTCGTAGGTTCCGTCGTCCCAGATCGTGACGCTGCCCCCGCCGTACTCGACGGCGGGGATCGTGCCCTCGAAGGTCGCGTAGTCCATCGGGTGATCCTCGGTCTGGATCGCGAGGTTGTTGCGCTTGTATGAGTGCGGCACCCCGCGTGGCACGGCCCAGCTGACGAGCACGCCGTCGTGCTCGAGACGGAAGTCCCAGTGCAGGGCGGTCGCGTGGTGCTCCTGGATCACGAACGTCGGCTTCTCAGTCGACGGCGCCTCGCCGAGGGGGTTCGAGGGAACCGGTTCGGGCGTGCGGCCGGCGCTGCGCTTGGCGATGTACGGCGCCAGGGGGCCGGCGTCGGCCTCGCGCCCGCCCGCGTGAAAGCCGAGCGCAGCCATCGGGTCGCCCGTGGTGGCGACGCGCTCCAGCACTTCGGTGAACGTCAGCTGGCGAAGGCCGGGTTCGACGAGCTCATCCCACGTGCGCGGAGCGGCCACCGTGGGGTGCGGGCGCCCGCGCAGCGAGTACGGCGCGATCGTCGTCTTCGAGCCGTTGTTCTGACTCCAGTCGATCAGCACCTTGCCGGGCCGCTCCGTCTTCTTCATGCTGCTGACGACGAGGTCGGAGTGGTCGGCCTCGATCGCGCGCGCCAGCTCGTTCGCGAGGGCGGATGCCGCCTCCGGCGTCTGCCCGGGCGGCAGCGCGGCATACAGGTGGATGCCCTTGCTGCCGCTGGTCACCGGGTAGGGTTCCAGGCCCATATCGTCGAGGATCGCGCGCGCCCACCCGGCGACGACGGCGCACTCGTCCAGGCCCGCGCCCGGCCCGGGGTCGAGGTCGAGTACGAGCCGGTCCGCGGGTCCGCGCGAGCCGTCGGGCGCGAAGCGCCACTGGGGGACGTGCAGCTCGAGGCTGGCGACCTGCGCCAGGTAGGCGAGCGTGGGCACGTCGCCGACGAGGGGATACTCCTTGGTTCCGGTGGAGTGCGGGATCGGCATCCGCTTGACCCATGACGGCGCACCCCGCTCGAGGTCCTTCGCGAAGAACACCGGGCCCGGATCGGCCTCGGTGCCGACGCCGTCAGGCCAGCGCTTGCGCGTCACCGGACGGCCGAGGACGTGCGGGATCAGCACCTCGGCGACGCGCGTGTAGTAGTCGATGACCTCGCCCTTGGTGGTGCCCGTTGCGGGGTAAAGCACCTTGTCGAGGTTCGTGACGCGCAGGCGGCGGCCGCCAATCGTGACCGTCTGCTCGCCGGGCGCCATGGGCACACAGTAGTGCGGCTGATCGCGCAAGGGGTGGCCGCGTGTCGCGGCCTGGTGTTCACTGGTGCGATGAGGTCGATCTGGAAGGGCGCGCTCACGTTCGGGCTGGTCAACGTGCCCGTCAAGGTGTACTCCGCCACCGAGGATCACGACGTGCCGCTGCACCAGGTGCACGCCAAGGACGGCGGGCGCATCCGCTATCAGCGCATCTGCGAGATCGACGGCGAAGTCGTGCCGTACCAAGACATCGACAAGGCCTACGACGACGGCGAGCGCACCGTCGTGCTGACCAAGGAGGACCTCGCCTCGCTCCCCGCCGAGCGCAGCCGTGAGATCGACGTCGTCGAGTTCGTGCCGACCGAGCAGGTAGACCTGCTGACCCTCGACCGCGCCTACTACCTCGAGCCCGACTCGGCGTCGCCGAAGGCCTACGTCCTCCTGCGCAAGACGCTCGAGCAGACCGACCGCACCGCGATCGTGCGGTTCTCGCTCCGGCAGAAGACGCGGCTCGCCGCGTTGCGTGTGCGCGGCGACGTGCTGGTGCTGCAGACGCTGCTGTGGGCCGACGAGGTGCGCGAGGCGGCGTTCCCGGCGCTCGATGAGCCGGTGCGCATCTCGGCGAAGGAGCTCGAGCTGTCGGCATCGCTCGTCGAGAGCTTCGCGAGCGACTTCGACCCGTCGCAGTTCGAAGACGAGTACCAGGCCGAGCTGCGCACGCTCGTGCAGGCGAAGATCGAGCAGGGCGACGCGCTCGACACGGCCGCGACGTTCGGCGACCACGAGGACGAAGACGCCGGCGGCGAGGTCATCGACCTGATGGCGGCGCTGCGGGCGAGCGTCGAGAAGTCGCGTGCGGCGCGCGAGGGCGGCGAGAGGGCGGCGTCGGGAAAGAAGGATGCCGCGGCCCCCGCGAAGAGCCGGGCCGAGGCATCCGCCAAGAAGGCGGCTCCAAAGAAGAAGCCGGCCAAGGCCTCCTGAGAACGTCCCGCGCATCGGGGTGGGGTGGACGGCGACATCGCCGAACGAGGAGCGCGCGTGACGTGGAGCATCGACCTGCCGGGTGCCCGGTCGGTGTGCAGCACGACCGATGCCCGCGCCGCGGAGCTCGACACGGTGGCGACCGACGCCGAGAAACGCCTTCGGTGAGGCTCAGGCGACCCTTGCACGAGCGTCCGAGACATACGCAGCGCTCGCCGAGGTGGCCGCGGATCCGCTGTTGATCCGGCTCGCGGGAATGCGGCGCATGGTGAACACGGTCACCGACACCAGGTCGCACGTCGTAGACCTCTACGAGTCCGGTGACCTCGACATGGCCGCCGACACGCAGCGATCGGCGGCGGAGGCCGACGATGAGGTTCTCGATGGGCAGGGCCGAGGCATCCGTCCCGCCAGCGGTCACCGTCGTCTCGGCGCAGACTCTGCATGCAGTGGTGGAGCATCCGGGGTGGCTCGAGCCGAGCGAGTACGACGGCGCCGACCTCGTCCTGTCTTTCCGCGAGGACTTCTCGGGATTCCGGCCGAATCTCGTCCTCACCGCGGTGGAGAGCAACGCGCCCCTCGTCGACGCGTCGATCGCCGCGGTGCTGGCCGCGCCGTCGTGGTGAACGGCGACGTCAGCGAGGCGCTGTTCGCGCACATCCTGACCGCGTGCGACACCGCATTCTCGGGCTGAGCCGGACGGGCCCGGCGCGACGTCGAGCGGAGCGCGTCGGGTTAGCTGTCAGTATTGCTCGCGCGGAGTGCGCTGGCCTAGCGCGGAGTGCGTGCGGGCCTCTTGGTTCAGGCCTTGGGCGCGTCGCCGGGCTCGCGGCCGCGGTCGAACACCTCGGGGTCCAGGACGAGTGCCTCGGCCTCGGCGTGGTCGGTCACGACGTCCTCGCCGGCCGCAGCCGCCTTCTTCGCCTTGCTGCGCTCGCGCAGATAGTGCCACAGCGTGACGGCGGCCGTTCCGCCGACGGCGAGCAGCAGGATGACGTCGATGTAGTTCTCGACGAATGTCGCAACCGGGGGGATGAAGCCGATCAGATAGCCGAACACCGTCAGACCGAAGCCCCACAGCAGCGCGCCGATGAAGTTGTACAGCGTGTACTTCCACTTGTTCATGTGCCCGATGCCGGCGGCGACGGGCGCGAACGTGCGGACGATCGGGACGAACCGGGCAAGGATCACCGTCAGGCCGCCGAAGCGCTCGAAGAACGCGTTGGTGCGTTCGACGTTCTTCACACTGAAGAGGCCCGATTCCTTGCGTTCGAAGACCGCGGGACCGCCCTTGTGGCCGATGAGGTAGCCGACCTCCCCGCCGATGAAGGCCGCCAGGCCGATCAGCAGTGCGACCCACCACACGCTGATGCCGAAGGCCCCGTGCGGCAGGGTCGGGCTGGTGTGCGAGAGCAGGCCAGAGATGACGAGCAGCGTGTCGCCGGGCAGGAGGAACCCGATCAGCAGGCCCGTCTCGGCGAACACGATGAAGCAGACGACGGCGAGTGCCCACGGACCAGCCCAGGCGATGATCGCGGCGGGGTCGAGCCAGGGGATGAGCGCGATGTGATGCACGAGGAGATTCCCGTCGGTCGTATGGTCGGCTGTCGCGGCCAAGACGGCTTCGCGTGCGGAAGGTGGGACTTGAACTCTCAACCCGGCCCCGGAATCACCCGAAATCCGCGTGATTCCGCGGGTGGAGGGTCCCGCAGGATTACGTCAAATTAGGTGTTTCTGGGGGTGAATGTGTCCAAAATGTGTCCACGAACCGCACCCTGATCCTAACCCCTGGGCGACCTCGCCAACCCGTCGATCGGGACCGCCCGCCCTACCCTATTTGAAGACCCGTCCCGGACGCCCCACTGCCTCCGAGGCGTTTCGCGTTGGCTAGGGGGCTGGGCGCGCGGCCTAGGAGCGTTTCGACTTCTTCGAGAGTTCGTGGCGCGTCTACGTCGAGCCGCGCTGGGGCGGCGTCCCCATCCGCTCCATACGCTCTTCCGACGTGGAGGTGTGGATCGCAGAGGTGGCGACGGGCGAGGCGGTGTCCGCGCACAAGTACGAGGCTGAGAAGGGTAAGCCGCGCTCGGCCACCACGGTCCTGCGCGCCGTCGGCGTGCTGGCGGGCATCCTCGACACCGCAGTGAAGCAGAACCGCCTCACGAAGAACCCGGCCCGCAATACCGACAACCTGCCACGCAAGAAGTCCAAGAAGCGGCACCGCTACCTCAGCCACATGGAGGTGGGGCGCCTGGCCGATGCCGCGGGCGCGCGTGGCCCGCTCGTGCTCACGCTCGCCTACCTGGGGTTGCGCTGGGGGGAGGCCACCGAGCTGCGCGTGGGCGACGTGAACCCGCTGCGACGGCGTGTGCATGTGGAGCGCTCTGCGACGGCGGTCAAGCGCGTCATCCAAATTGGCCCGGTCAAGAGTTGGGAGGACCGTATCGTGCCGCTCCCCTCCTTCCTGATGGAGGTGATCGCCGAGGCGTGCGTGAACAAGAGCGCCGACGCGCTCCTCTTCCCTGAGCCAGGCGCTACCAAGCACGCGGGCATCCCCGACCTGCGCGACGATCGCAACGGGTGGTGGACGCTCGCCGTGCGCGAAGCGGGCCTGGACCGACTCACCCCGCACGACCTCCGCCACACCTGCGCGTCGCTCGCCGTGTCCGCCGGGGCGAACGTGAAGGCCCTCCAGCGGATGCTTGGACACAAGTCTGCGGCCATGACATTGGACATCTACGCGGACCTCTTTGATGACGACTTGGATCAGGTTGCGGGAGTGCTGGATCAGGCCCGATCCGATGCGCTTGTGTCCAAGAAGTGTCCACCGGAGGAGTCCGGCAAGGCTGTGCCCGCGTAATTCCGGGCCAAAACAGCGTGCGGAAGGTGGGACTTGAACCCACACGCCCGGAGGCACAGGAACCTAAATCCTGCGTGTCTGCCAGTTTCACCACTCCCGCGAGTAGATTCAGTCTACTGACCCCGCCGGGTGGCGGAGAGGGAGGATAACCCCCCGTTCCTGGGCGGCGAGGCGGTGCGCGGGTCTCCGTCGACAACTCCGGGGCCAGGTTCCCCGTTGCGACCGTCTTCTCGGAAACCGTGATCGACGGTGGCGGCGTCTTCGAGTCGGAGTTCTCGGTCCCCGTTCTCCCGGTTCGAAAGGATCATCATGGAGTTCGCACCTGCCCACTTCTCTCGCGAGGGGCGCTATTGGCTCGGCTGTGGATAACTTTCGGATGCCTCGGTGCGGTCTTGCGAGGATTCTCGTGTGACTTCCGCCGCTGCCCCCGCCGTGGTCGTGGAGCGTGTCCGGGAGCGGCTGCGCGCCGAGCGCGCCGACCCCGCGCGCGATCCAGAGTTCGCGGCGCAGATCGCTCGGGCAGAGGTCAGGCGGCACAACGACTTCGCCCTTGCGCGGGGGCTTGCCACCGTCGACGACGAGACGGCGTGCGTGCGCGATGTCTTGGCGACGGTCGCCTGCGGTGTGACATCGTGGTCCGGTACGGCGGCGTCGATGACGCCGGCTGATCGTAATCACGGCGGACGGACTCATCCGCTGACGCGTGCGCGATGGGGAAACACGGCGCTGACCTGGTCGGGCGCCACCGTGGCGCAGTTGACGCGGGGACGCAGCGACTGGGTTGCGTCAGTTCTGCGCGACGGACTTCGACCGTTCCTGATCACCCCACCCTCGTCGCGCGTATCGGTCGGCATGCTGACAGCGCTGCGGGCCACGCGCGGCGACTGGTTGATGGATGACGGTTCTCGGCTGAGGCGACTCAACGGCGACCCCGTCAAGCTTCCAGATCGATGGAACCCGCTCGACCCGGCTGCCGTGTCGGGTGGGTCGCCTCAGTACGACGGCTGGACGGGCCGCGTGCTGGACGCTGCGCAGATTTCTGTGTCTGTTCACCATCGGGCGGACGCCGGCGCCGTGATCGGCCGACCGGTCGAGGCGGTGCTGGGCGAAGATGCAGGCTGGGGGCTGTCCGAGCCCGTCACGCGCGCGTGGGATTCGCGTGCGCTGACGGAGGTGGCCCGCCGCAGGGTGCCTCGTCCGACGAGGTTCTTCGCTCGGTCAGAAGCTGGCGGCGCGGCCGGATTGGTTCGGAGGACCGATTCGGGCGTGTTCGAGGAGTGGAAGTTCGTTCTCCCGAGCGCTTCCGCACCAGACGCGGTGGCAGCGTTGCGTGTTATCGCCACGCGGCAAGACGTTCTCCTGGGCACCGCGTGGGCGTGCGCGGCGGGCGACGACGCCAGCGTCGGGCCAGAGCTCGCTGCAGGCCTGCGGCCACTCGCCGCGGTGGTGGGGCCGCGCGCACTGCGCCGTTCACCGTGGAGCCCGGACCCGCAGATCGCACAGGTCGAATGGGTCGGCAGTCGGCCGCGGATGCGCACACTGCTCGTAGATACGACCGCATCCAGCGACGCCGACTTGGCCATGTTGCTGCGCGGGGTCGACCCGGACTTGCTCGCCCGAGGACTTGGAGCCACGCCAGATGCCGAGTGAACACCTCATTCGCACCGCGTCACCGCTGGGCCTGGGTCAACTGGTGCTCGCTGCCGCAACGGTCGACGAAGCGCTGGTGGTGGTCGCCGCCGGCGGCCCGAGCGTCACGATCTCTACCGGCGAGGGCGAGGAACTCCTGCTGTTCTGACCATCTTTGCCCGACGAGCTCAGCGGCGGAACCTGGGTTGCGGAGGCTTACGAACTGTCCACCGACGCGCGGACCGGGTTGATTATCGAGGCACTTCGCGTCGTAGGCTCGGTGGCGCAGGAGGTGTGATGTCTTCGTGGTCGATTGATCCGGCCGGCGTGCTGCGCATACTCACTCGGGTGGAGACCGAGCAAGAGTCGCTGCTAAGGGCCGCCGCCGGGGTGGGTGATGCGTTCGAGACGTTCGCCGGCGCGACGGGGACGCTCCTCGTGGGCGCTGCTGGCGACCTGAGCACGGCTCTGATCGAGAACTCGGCGCTCATGGTGCAAGCGAACAGCCGCATCACCGCGTGCGCTGCTGGTGCTTCCTCCGCGACCGCCGCGTACGTGGCCGGTGACGAGGAGATGGCCGCCACCACGATCTCCACTGCCCTCGGCTGCGCCGCCACGGGAGATCTCGGGCCACTGGGCCTCCAGCCGTGAGTCTCGCGCAGATCGACCCCGAGGCGATCCCTGGAGCCGACATCGACTGCGGCAGCATCGAAGACGCCGGCACCAAGCTGTGCACCACCGCGAGCAGCATCGAGGTCGCCTCCGCCCGAGTTCAGGAATCCTGGCAACCACTGTCGGCGGTCTTCAACGCACCGGAGGCGCCCGCATTACTGGCGGCGATCATTCCGGCCGGTACCGACGCGACGACCTACGCGGCGCTGCTGAAAGGGTTCGGCGAAGCCGCGCGCACTCTCGCCGCCGACGTAAGGCCCCATGTCGAAGCGCTCAAGATCGTCCGCGCCGACGCCCGGGACTTCGTCGACGCTGTCTCAGGCGGCGTGACCGTCTGGCCGTGGGAGTCAGGGCACCCCGTTCTGGCGGACGGTCCGGTCGCTGCCGCGTGGAGGGGACAGCTGGGACCGACCACCATCCCGTGGCAAAACCACGGACCATCCGTGGACGTCAACACCGAACTGCTCAACCGGGTTAACACCGCTGTCGCCGCAATCCTCACTGCAGGCGGCGCGTTCCAGAGCAGTGTCCGCAAGCACATCCAACTGTGCCTTGCGCCGGTGGAACCAGTCACCGCTGATCAGCTCAACGCGACATCGGGCCTGCCGTGGGGTGAAGCCGGGCCGAAGGCCACCACGTGCAATGAAGGGTTCTGGGGTGGCATGGGCAATGCCGCCGGCGAGGCAATCAGCGGCTTGTGGGTCATGACGGCTGGCTGGTTGTACGACCCCGACGCCGCCGGTGCCGCCTGGACCGTTCTCGGCGAGGGTTTGGGCGCGTTGGGCATCGGGCTCATACGCACCCCTGGGCTCGTGGTTGTCAACGCACAAGGCTGGGACGGTGCGGAAGACACTCTCGATCCTGGGTACTACTCGTGGCTGCTCGAGACGCAGGAGTGGACTGTCCCGCGGCTGAACGCCCTCGCGGACGGGTTCGTCGGCTCCGAGGAAGAGTGGAACACCAACGGGGCTCAGGCAACAGGCAGCCTTGTCTTCAACATCGCCACGCTGCTGTTGCCCGTCAAGGGCGGGTCCGCACTTCTCAAGTCGGGCGCGGTGGGGTCCGTCGCCGAGCGCCTCGGCCTGAGCAGTCGGGTGGTGGAGTCGCTGACGCAGCCGATCAAATCGGCTGCCGGTGCCGTCGGGTCCGGCAGCGTCAAAGTCGGCGACGCAATGCGGGAATTGGCGACCACAGTCCGCCAGGCAACGGGCACCAGCGTCGACAACCTGCTCGCCCGCACGCAGGCCGCCGTCGATGACCTCTCTACGCGGCTGGGCGTCGCACAGCCCGCGTTCGGCGGGATCGGGCAGATCGATGGGTTTGCGCAGCGCGTGGACCCGTCCGGACACGTCGACCTCACGCCAGCGCGAATGGACTCCGTGGCTCCGGTGATCGACAGCCCGCGCCTGGATTTGGACCTTGGCGGGCAGGGCGGTCGTTTCGGTCCCGACGCGCCGGCGCCGTGGCAGCCGGCTTCGGTCGCCGAAGTGATCGGCGACCAGCCAGTGGTTCGGGACGGCTCGCACCTGCGCGCGGACGGCTCCCTCGAGCCCAACGTGTGGTACCAGACCGGTGAGCACGAGTACCTCTACCACACCGACGCCAACGGTCACATTGACCGCTGGATCACCGACGACCTGCAGCTCAAGACCCACGACGGCCGCCTCGACCATGACTCGGCCACGCCTGGCAAGCTTCCCGGCGACCATGCCGGCCACTTAGCTGCGGACCGTTTCGGCGGCTCCCCGAAGCTCGACAATCTCGTCAGTCAGCTGTCCACTGTTAACCTCGGCGAGTACCGCAGGCTCGAGAATCAGTGGGCCGCAGCTCTGGTGTCGGACCCGCCGGTTAGGGTGTCGGTGGACGTGAGGATCGTCACCGATCCGAGCACCGGCCGTCCCACGCGATTCAACGTGATCTCCGAAGTGGGCGGTCGCCGAATGGACAGGTTGCTGCTGAACTGATGGGAAAAGACATCGCGATGAGCGAACAAGCGATCCTCCACGATCTCGTCTCCTCCTGGGTGTCGCTGGGCCTTGAGTTCGCGGCCGGCGCCCCCGGCGTGTCGGCGCTGTACATCTACGTCTCCTCGGAAAGAGGGTCGATCTTCGCGAACGTGTATTACGAGCAAGACGGCATCGTGACCTTTCCCGACGACCTCGTTGGCGCGAAGACGTCTTCGGAGCGAGTTGGGCAGTTGCACGACTTTCAGTTCGAGGACTTGCTCCGCGCTGAACGCCAGTTCGCTGAGGAGAACGTGCCCGCGCCGACCGAGTACAAGATCTACTACGAGCCCGCCACGAGGAAGCTGGACGTACAGCTTTCGAGGGATCTCATCTACGCGAACGACCTGGACAAGATTCCTGAGCGCGGGATCGAGTACTGGCTCGGTGACCGCGCTCCCAAGCTGTTCTGACGACCGCACGAGACGGATGGTCCAAGCAATTGGTGCACGTCTCGGAGCTAGGGTGCGATCGTGTGACCGTCGGTGCAGACACGAGCGCGCGCGCCTTGCTGTCCGAGCCACCCGGTACCGTGATCATCGACGTGCTCGTCGCGTCAGATGCAACCGGCCGACCGACGCTCTTCGAGGTCAGATCCGTCGTCAATGGCGGGCCCCTCGACGTCTTCGAGTCGGAGTTCTCGGTCCCCGTTCTCCCGGTTCGAAAGGATCATCATGGAGTTCGCACCTGCCCACTTCTCTCGCGAGGGGCGCTATTGGCTCGGAAGAGAGCAGGAGACCGGCAAGAGGTATCTCGCGATCCCGGTCGCCAACGGCATCGCCGACTACGAGGAGTACTACGAGTTGGCTCCTGATGACTACGAGCGCTTCCTCGCGGATTCCGAGGCGGCCACCGAGTTCGCGGACGAGTGTCGCGAGCGCAAGAACGATGAGCGACTCATCCGAAGGCCCGGTTGGAACCGCGGGATCCCGATGTGAAGCGCGCGCGGGCAGCTCCTGTGTGAACCGATCCCGCGGCAGCGTATCGACCGGGTCTGCGCGGAGCAGCTCCCGCTGAAGAGCATCACGGTCGGTTGCGGCGACCTGAAGCGTCCGTCCCGCTTCTCCCGTCGCGCGCGCCCGGCTGTGGATAACTTTCGGATGCCTCGGTGCGGTCTTGCGAGGATTCTCGTGTGACTTCCGCCGCTGCCCCCGCCGTGGTCGTGGAGCGCGTCCGGGAGCGGCTGCGCGCCGAGCGCGCCGACCCCGCGCGCGATCCAGAGTTCGCGGCGCAGATCGCTCGGGCAGAGGTCAGGCGGCACAACGACTTCGCCCTTGCGCGGGGGCTTGCCACCGTCGACGACGAGACGGCGTGCGTGCGCGATGTCTTGGCGACGGTCGCCGGTTACGGCCCACTGCAGGCGTACCTCGACGACCCGACGGTTGAGGAGTTGTGGATCAACGCTCCCGACCGCGTGTACGTCGCCCGCGGCGGAGTGTCGGAACGCCTGCCGATCGTCCTCACCGATGGCGCCGTGCGCGACCTGGTCGAGCGGATGCTTCACTCCACGGGCCGGCGCGTCGATCTGAGCCAGCCCTTCGTGGACGCGTCGCTTCCCGACGGGTCGCGGCTGCACGTCGTCATCCCCGACATCACCCGCCGGCACTGGGCCGTGAACATCCGCAAGTTTCTGCCGTCGTTCGGGGATCTGGCCAGTCTCGTCAGGCGTGGATCGCTCGCCCCCGAGGCGGCGACGTTGCTTCACGAGGCGATGGTGTCAGGTCGCAGCATCCTGGTGTCGGGGGCGACGCATGCAGGAAAGACGACCCTGCTGGGCGCCCTGCTCGCAGCGTGCGCGCCGGGCCAGCGGATCGTGACGGTTGAAGAGACCTTCGAGCTGTCCGTCGACTCCCCGGACCTCGTGGCGATGCAGGGTCGTCAGCCGAGTCTCGAAGGTACGGGCGAAGTCACCCTGCGACGCCTGGTGAAAGAAGCGCTGCGCATGCGGCCCGACCGCCTCGTGGTCGGCGAGGTGCGCGACGCCGAGGCGCTCGACCTGCTGCTGGCGCTGAACACCGGCGTGCCGGGGGCGGCGACGATCCATGCCAACTCGGCGCGCGACGCGCTCGCGAAGCTCGCGGCACTGCCGCTCCTGGCCGGACGCAATATCGACGCGGGCTTCGTGCGGCCCGCGGTGGCGAGCACGGTCGATCTCGTGGTCCATTGCGAACGGGATGCCGCGGGCCGGCGTCGCGTGGCAGAGATCGTCGAGCCGGCCGGGGTCGTCGATGACGTGATCGAGGCGCGCACGCTGTATTCGGCCGACGCGCCCGGCGCGCACGGGTCCAGCGCCCGGATGCACGCGGAGCCGGCGGCATGACCCTCGTCTGGGGCGCGACCCTCGCGGTCGGCATCCTGCTCGTCGTCTCGCCGTGGCTGTGGCCTGCGCGCGAGCGAGTCGAGGCGCCGGAACCGGGCATCGTTCTGCGCCTGCTCGAAACGGCCGGTCTCTCGCGCGTCGCGCCGATGTCGGTGATGATCGGTTGCGCAGCCGGCGCCGTGTTCGCTGCGGCGCTCGCGTGGCTCGTCACCGGGGTGGGGGCGCTCGTTCTCGTCGCCGCGGTCGCCGGGGCATCAGCCCCGATCGTGTGGCTGCGCGCGCGGGCGTCTCGTCTCATGCGGTCGCGGCGCGGCCTCTGGCCCGACGTCTGCGATCTGCTCATCGCATCGGTTCGTGCCGGGATGTCTCTGCCCGACGCGGTCGCGAGCCTCGCAGTGTCGGCCCCGGCAGCTCTGCGGCCGCCGTTCCAGCACTTCGCGCATGACCTGGCGGCGTCGGGGCACTTCGACTCGAGCGCGCAGCGGCTCAAGACGGCTCTCGGCGACCCCGTCGGCGACCGGATCATCGAGACCCTGCGCATGGCGCGTCAGGTCGGCGGCACCGAGCTCACGCCCGTGCTGAGGTCGCTGGCCGCATCGGTGCGCGCGGATGCGACCCTTCGCGCCGAGGTCGAGGCGCGCCAGTCCTGGATCCGTGGCGCGGCGGTGCTGGGCGTGGCCGCGCCGTGGGTGATCCTCGCCCTGCTCGCCCTGCGTCCGGAGGGCGCTCGCGCGTACGGGAGTCCCGAGGGCGTGGCGGTCATCCTCGTGGGTGCGGTGGTGTCGTTCGTGGCGTACCGGCTCATGATGCGGGTGGGGCGCCTGCCCGAACCGAGGCGGTGGTTCGGATGACGTTCGCTCCCACCGCGGCCGCGCTCGCGGTCATCCTCGGCGGCGCGCTCGGCGTGGGGATCTGCCTGCTCCTGTCGGTCGCACCGCGTTGGGGTGCTCCTTCCCTCAGCCGCCGGATCGCCCCGTACCTGCGCGACATCACCGACCCGCGGGGAATCGCGACGCCCCCGCCGCCGGCGTCGTTCGATCTGCGATCGCTCTTGCGTGCGACCCGGGACGGGTGGGCCGCGAAGCTCGGCGGCTCCGCCGCGATCGATCGACGGCTCCGCCAGGCCGGGTGGACGATGGATGCCACGGCCTTCCGCGGACGTCAGCTCATGTGGACGGTGGGCGGCCTGGCAACGGGCGGCGTCTTCGTGGTCGTGCTGGTGCTCGTCGGCCGTGCGTCGGTGGCGGCGATCCTCGTGCCGCCGCTGTTCGCGGTCATCGCGGGCCTTGGCGCCGATGCGGTGCTCACACAGGCCGCGCGTCGGCGCGCCGCGCGAATCCAGGACGAGTTGCCCACGGTGCTCGAGTTCCTGGCGCTGTGCCTGGCCGCCGGTGAGGGGATCTTCGACGCGCTGCGTCGGGTCTCGGGCACCGGGGCGGGCGAGCTGACCGCCGAACTGCGCACCGCGGTGGTCGCCGTCGGCACAGGGTCGTCGCTGACCGACGCGCTCACCCGTGTTGGGCGCGACCTCGACGTGCCGATGCTGGCGCGCGGGATCGACCAGGTCGTCGCCGCGATCGAGCGCGGAGCACCGCTCGCCGACGTCCTCCATGCGCAGGCGCTCGACGCGCGCGAAGACGCCAAGCGCACCCTCATCGAGCAGGCGGGCCGCAAAGAGATCTACATGCTCTTCCCGTTGGTCTTCCTGATCCTTCCCCTCAGCGTGCTGTTCGCGGTGTTCCCGGGGATCCTCATGCTCCGACTCGGAATCGGCTAGACGAAAGGCCTTCACGAAATGATCCGCTCCTTCTGCACCCGCACCGCCGCGCGTCTGCGCCTGGTGACCGACGACGAACGCGGCGACGTGCCCGGCTGGGTGCTCATCACGCTCATGACCGCCGGCCTGGTCGTTGCGATCTGGATGCTCGCCGGCCCCGCGCTCGCGGGCCTGTTCGAGCAGGCGATCGAGCGCGTCTCGGGTTTGTGAGCAGTGGCGCGCACGCGGGGGTTCGTGGCGAGGCTGCGCCGTGCCCTCGCCGACGCGCATCTCGATGATGCGGGATCGAGTCCGGTCGAGTTCGTCCTGGTCGGGTCGCTGCTGACCTTCCTCACCCTCGCCGTCATGCAGTTCGGGCTCGCTGTCTACGTGAGAAACGTGGTCCAGGATGCCGCGGTCGAGGGCGCGTTCCACGCGGCGCTCGCCGATTCATCGATCGAAGACGGTGTGCAGCGCACCGAGCGGATCGTCGCACGCGCGGTCGGACCGCAGTTCGCCGAGAGCATCGAGGCGCGTGAGACCGACGCGTTCGGCTACCCCGCCGTCGAGATCACCGTGAGCTCGACACTCCCCATTCTTGGGCTGCTCGGCGTCCCGCGCACGATGGAGGTGACCGCGCATGCCCCTCTCGAATCGTTCGACTGACCCCGACGCACCCGCCACCGTCATCCGCACCGCCGGCGACTCCGAACGCGGCTCCGCCTCCCTCGAGTTCATCCTCGTGGGACTGCTGATGCTCGTCCCGCTGGTCTATCTCGTGGTGACGCTGGGGCTCGTGCAGGGCCAGTCGCTCGGCGTCGAGGCGGGCGCGCGGCACCTCGCGCGCGCCGTGTCGACCGCGACGGATGCCGCCGACGCCGATGCTCGCGCCGAGCGCGTGTTGGCATCGATCGCCGACGAGTATGGGATGGACCCGTCCTCGATCGAGGTCGCGATCGACTGCCGACCAGCGGGCGCGAGTTGCCCGCACGCGGGGGCGATGCTGCACGTCACGATCGCGGCCCGTATCGCGTTGCCGCTCGCGCCGCCCGTGCTCGGTCTCGAGCGGTTCGCGAGCATCCCGGTCGAGGCGAGCGCGGTGCAGAAGGTCTCGCGTCTGTGGGGCGGCTCGTGAGCAGGCTGGTGGCGATCATCCGGGCGCGGCTTGCCGCGACGGCCGCGGGCGACGGGGGCAGCATCCTTCCCCTCACGCTCGGCTACGGCGTGCTCGCGCTCGTGCTGGTGCTGGTGTGCGCGGACGCCACGAGCCTCTACCTCCAGCAGAAACGCCTCGACTCGGTGGCGGATGCCGCGGCCCTCGCCGGTGCGGACGGGTTCGCATTCGACGTGGTGGGCGGCGCGCCCGTCGCGACGCTCACCGACGAGGGCGTGCGCCAGCAGGCCGAGGCGCTGCTCGCCGAGTCGGGAACCGCCGCGGTGCTCGTCGACGCAGGCACCCCCGATGGCACGTCGGCGCGGGTGACGATCGCGGGGACGTGGCATCCGCCCGTCCTGACCCTGTTCGTGCCCGACGGGCTCGCACTGGAGGCGACCGCGACCAGCCGCTCCGCGCTGCGCTGACCCGGCGAGCCGCAGCCCGCCGGGTCAGCCCGACGGGCTACCGCAGGTGCCGGGCGAAGAACCGTGCCGCGTCCTCGCCGGCGAACGCGGGCACACCCGTGTGCCCGCCCATGTTGGCGTGCAGGCTCTTCTCGCGGGAGCCGAAGGCGTCGAACAGGTCGAGCGCTGCCTGCCGGTCGTTCCCCTCGTCGTCCCACTGCAGCAGGACGTGCAGCGGGATCGTGACGCGGCGAGCCTCGTCGAACATGGCGCGCGGCACGAAGCTGCCGGCGAACAGCCCCGCGGCCACGATGCGGGGCTCGACGACCGCCAGCCGGACGCCGATCGAGATCACCCCGCCCGAGTAGGCGACGGGCCCGCCGATCTCGGGCAGGGCGAGGAGAGCGTCGAGCGCGGTCTGCCATTCCGGGACCGCCCGCTCGACCAGCGGCAGCACCAGCCGGTCGAGGGTGTCGGCGCTCACCTGCTCGCCGGCCTCGAGCGCCCGGCGCAGGTCGGCGCGGGCCGCCTCGAGGTTGCGCAGCCTCGGTCGGTCGCCGCCTCCGGGCAGCTCGATGGTCGCCGCCGCGAAGCCGTCCGCGGCGGCCTGCCGGGCTCGGGCCTCGAGGCGCGCGTGCATGCGGCCCAGTCCACCGGGGTGGCCGAGCAGGATCAGGGGGACAGGTGCCGAGACCCGCTCGGGCGTCCACAGGATGCCCGGGATCTCGCCGAGCGTGAAGTCGCGTTCGACAATCCCGTCGCCCGGACGCGGGTCGGAGGTGAAGTGCATGGTCGTGCCTTTCGGGAGTGCTGTTGAGCGGCGCTCCCGGCGACCTATCGCCCGACCGTGACTCCAGAGCGGAGCGCCCACGTCGATTCGTTCATGGGTGCCACCTCCTCGTCCTGTCGTACGGCCTGTGGAAGCTTAGCAACGGTCGCGCGGTGCCGTTCGCGTCAGCGCACGCGCGGCACGAACCGCGGCACCCACCGCAGGAACCCGAAGGCCCCGACGAGGCCGATCACGCCGATGAAGCCCGTGGCGATCGCGATCGACGACAGCGCCGAGATCGCCGAGACGAGCAGCGGCGCGGTCGCGCCCCCGGCATCGGTCAGTGTGCGCCACGACCCGAGGAACGGGGCGGGGTCGCTCTTGGGCGCGAGGTCGGCGCCGAGGGTGAGCAGGATGCCGCTGGACAGGCCGTTGCCCACCCCGAGGACGGCCGCGAACATCGCGAACCACATCGCCGACGCGTCGAGGTCGTGCGTGAAGGAGAGCGCGAGGAATCCCGCACCCATCAGCACCATCGCCGGAAGCGACGCCCACAGCCTGCCGAAGCGGTCCATCACCTGCCCGCTGGCGTAGAACAGGGCGAAGTCGATCGCGCCCGAGATGCCCACGACGAGCGCGATGGTCTGTGCGTCGAGCCCGATCGACACGCCCCACAGCGGCAGCACGACCTGCTTCGCGGAGCGGACGGCCGAGAGCGATGCCGCGGCCAGCCCGAGTCGCGACAGCACGGTGCGGTTCGCCCACATCGTGCCGAACACGCCGGGCACCCGTCCGCGGTCGGCCTCCGGCAGGGTCACCGTCCCCGTGATCGCCTCGCCGGTGTCTTCCGACAGCAGCGCGTCGTCGGTCCCGGAAGCCGCCTTCTCGGGGTCGGGCCCGAAGGTGACCAGCAGCCCTGTGATCAGCAGGCACGCGCCGAAGAACCAGATCGCCGCGTGCTCGTCCCCGAAGATGGCCAGCAGCGCCGCCGCCACGAACGGCCCGACGAACGCGCCGAGCCGGTACGTGCCGCCCAGCAGCGACAGCGCCCGCGCACGGAACGACAACGGCACGCGGGTCGTCATGAACGAGTGGCGCGCGAGGCCGAACGCCGCCGCACAGAACCCGATCAGAAAGACGGATGCCGCGAACACGCCGAGCACGGGCGCGAAGGCGAGCGCCACTACGCCGACGAGCGAGATCGCCGTGGCGATCATCATGGTGAGGCGTTCGCCGATCCGCGCGACGGCCCACCCCGCAGGGATGTTGCCGCACAGCTGACCGACGACCAGCGCCGAGGCCACGAACGCGGCGATCGGCACGGTGGCGCCCAGCTGTGAGGCGATCACCGGAATGAGGGGCACCACGGCGCCCTGCCCCAGTCCGTACAGGAGCGTCGGCCCGTAGATCATCGGAGCCAACCGCCACAGCAGCCCCCGCACGTCGTCTGCGGGGAGGTTCGTCACAGGTATCCACGTTAGTGTGGGTTCGACATGCTTGAATTCGATCCGTCTGAGGACATCCAGGCCCTCCGCTCCACGTTCGCCGACATCAAGGCGGTGGTCGACGTCCCCGCGCTCGAAGCCGAGATCGCACGTCTGAGCGAGGCGGCCGGCGCTCCAGACCTGTGGGACGACGTCGAGAAGGCCCAGAAGGTCACCAGCGCCCTCAGCCACCGTCAGGCCGACCTCAAGCGCGTCACCGACGTCGAGCGCCGCCTCGACGACCTCGACGTGCTGGTCGAGCTCGCCAACGAGATGGGCGACGAGGACACCGCCGAAGAGGCGCGCCGCGAGATCGCCGAACTCGAAGACATCGTCGGCCAGCTCGAGGTGCAGACGCTCCTCGACGGCGAGTACGACGAGCGATCCGCGGTCGTCACGATCCGCTCCGGCGCGGGCGGCGACGACGCCACCGACTTCGCCGAGATGCTGCTGCGCATGTACCTGCGCTGGGCCGAGCGCCACAAGTACCCCGCCAAGGTGATGGACACCTCCTACGCCGAAGGCGCCGGCATCAAGTCCGCCACCTTCGAGATCGACGCGCCGTACGCGTACGGCACGCTGTCGGTCGAGGCCGGAACGCACCGCCTCGCGCGGATCAGCCCGTTCGGGTCGGCCGACAAGCGCCAGACGTCGTTCGCCGCGGTCGAGGTCATCCCCGTCATGGAAGAGGCCGTCGAGGTCGACATCCCCGAGGGTGACATCCGCGTCGACGTGTTCCGCTCGTCCGGCCCCGGCGGTCAGTCCGTCAACACGACCGACTCCGCCGTGCGCCTCACGCACCTGCCGACCGGCATCGTCGTGTCGATGCAGAACGAGAAGTCACAGATCCAGAACCGCGCCGCGGCGATGCGCGTGCTGCAGACCCGGCTTCTGCTCCTCAAGCGTGAGGAAGAGGCGGCGAAGAAGAAGGAACTCGCCGGCACCATCACCGCGAGCTGGGGCGACCAGATGCGCTCCTACTTCCTGTACGGCCAGCAGCTCGTGAAAGACCTCCGCACCGGCTACGAGGTCGGCAACCCGGCGGTCGTCTTCGACGGCGACCTGGACGGCTTCATCTCGGCCGGCATCCGCTGGCGCAAGCGCAAAGACGACGACGACTGATCCGGATTCGGATGCCGCACCCCGCGGGTGTCGCTGATCGACCCGGGGCGACCCGCGCTTAGGCTCGTTAGGCCATGATCCGGTTCGAGAACGTCACGAAGCGCTATCGCGGCACAGCGAAGCCCGCGCTCAGCAAGGTCGACTTCGAGGTGCTTCGCGGTGAGTTCGTGTTCCTCGTGGGCGCATCGGGCTCTGGCAAGTCGTCGTGCCTGCGCCTCATCCTTCGGGAAGAGACGCCCAGCGACGGCCGCGTGGTCGTGCTCGGTCGCGACCTGCGGTCGCTGTCCAACCGCAAGGTGCCGTACTTCCGGCGCCACATCGGCGCGGTCTTCCAGGACTTTCGTCTGCTGCCGAACAAGACCGTCTTCCAGAACGTCGCCTTCACGCTGCAGGTCATCGGCTCCTCGCGCGGGTTCATTCAGCAGGCGGTGCCCGAGGTGCTCTCGCTCGTGGGGCTCGCCGGCAAAGAGAAGCGGTTCCCGCACGAGCTCTCGGGCGGTGAGCAGCAGCGCGTCGCAATCGCCCGGGCTCTCGCGAACCGCCCGCAGGTGCTGCTCGCCGACGAGCCCACCGGAAACCTCGACCCCGGGACATCCATCGACATCATGCAGCTGCTCGCGCGCATCAACGAAGGCGGCACGACGGTTGTCATGGCCACGCACGAGGCGGGTTTCGTCGACCAGATGCAGCGCCGCGTGATCGAGTTGCAGGACGGCGCGTTGGTGCGCGACGAGCGCCACGGCGGCTATGGCGACCGGTCCGGCCTGCCGAGCCTCGCGCCGGTGCCCGAGCGGGGTGCGGCGGCGGTGGCCGCGCTCACCGCCGTGCTCGAGCTGCAGCGCGAGATCAACGAAACCCCAGCGCAAGACCTCGAGCCGGCCGCCGCCGAGGCGGCCGAGGCGGCAGCTGACGCGGTCGTGGTGCCTGCGTCCGACCCCGCGGGCGACCTCGAGGGCGAGGCATCCGTTCCCGCCCCCGAAACAGACCAGAAGGATGCAGCGCCCCCGCGCGCAGCGACGATTCCGCTGGTCGAGCTCGGCGAGGGCGACATCGCCGAGCTGGGCCTGGCTGAGAAACTCGGGCTTCGCGACGCCGACGACGACCACGACCAGGTGGGGCCGACGGCATGAGGGTCGGGCTCGTTCTCTCCGAGGCGTTCAGCGGCCTGCGCCGCAACGCCTCGATGGTGATCTCGGTCGTGCTCGTCACGTTCGTGTCGCTCACCTTCGTCGGCGCGGCGATCCTCATGCAGCTGCAGATCGGCACCATGCGCGACTACTGGGTCGACCGCGCGCAGGTCGCCGTGTACATGTGCACGTCGATCTCACAGTCGCCGACGTGCGTCGACGGCGTCGCCACGCAGGAGCAGCTCGACGCGGTGACCGAGAAGCTTCAGGGCCCGGCGCTGGCGCCGCTCATCCGCGACGTGCGGTTCGAGAACCGCGACGAGGCGTATGCCAACGCGATTCGGCTGCTGGGCGAGCAGTACGCGAGCGTCATCACGCCCGACCAGCTCAACGAGACGTTCCGCATCAACCTCGTCGACCAATCGCAGTCCGACGTGATCGTCGAGGCGTTCACCAACCAGCCGGGCATCGAAGAGGTTCGCGACGAGCTGCAGTACCTCGATCCGATCTTCTCGGCCCTCACGGTCGCGACCTACATCGCGGTCGGGATCGCGGTGCTCATGCTGATCGCGGCGGTGCTGCTCATCGCGACCACGATCCGGCTGTCGGCGTATGCGCGACGGCGCGAGATCGGGATCATGCGCCTGGTCGGGGCATCCAACCGGTTCATCCAGACGCCGTTCATTCTCGAGGGCGTGTTCGCGGCGCTGCTCGGCTCGGTGCTCGCCAGCGCCGCCGTGGTCGCGGGCGTGCACTTCGGCGTCGAGCAGTACCTGCGCGGGCGGGTCGAGTTCGTCACGACCTGGATCGACATGTCCGACGCGTGGCTGGTGGTTCCCGTGCTCGTGGTGATCGGCGTGCTCCTTGCCGCCCTGTCGGCCGGGTTCGCGATTCGGCGCTGGCTGCGCGCCTGAGCGCCCGCGGGCGTCGGATAGACTGACAGGCTGCCGCGCGCCCTCGACCGTCGGGGACACACCGTGCGGCCCGATCGTGCCGCGTCGTCGGCGAGGGGAGTGCGTCATGCCCAGGGAACGCGGTGAGAAGGTCGTCGCGACCAACCGGCGCGCCCGGCACGAGTACACGATCGAGAAGACCTACGAAGCCGGGCTCGTGCTGACCGGCACCGAGGTGAAGTCGCTGCGGCAGGGCCGCGCGAACCTGTCCGACGGGTACGCGTTCATCCAGGGCGGCGAGGCCTTCCTCGACGCGGTGAACATTCCCGAGTACTCGCAGGGGCACTGGACCAACCACGCGGCCAAGCGCACGCGCAAACTGCTGCTGCACAAGGACGAGATCGTGAAGCTCTCGCACGCGATCTCGGCGGGCGGCTACACGCTCGTTCCGCTGTCGCTGTACTTCAAGGACGGCCGCGCGAAGGTCGAGCTTGCGGTCGCGAAGGGCAAGCGCGAGTTCGAGAAGCGGCAGACGATCCGCGAACGCGAAGACAAGCGCGAGGCCGAGCGTGCGATGCGCACCCGCAACCGCCTAGGCGAATGACGGTGCCCGGCGGGGGGCCGACTACTGCGGCGTGCCCGGCTGCGCCGCAGCCTCCTCGACCGCGCGGTCGCTGAACGCCTGTTTCGGCACGAACACCAGCAGCACGGCGGCGACCAGCGCGGTGACGCCGCACACCACCCACACCGTGACGTAGCCGGCGAACGATCCGGCGGTGCTCTCGGCCGCCGCATCCGCAACGCCCTGCAGCAGTGCGATGCCGAACACGCACGACGCGATTGCACCGCCGACGGTCTTGACCGAGTTGGTGAGGCCTGTCGCGACGCCGGTCTGAGTGGGGGGAGCAGCGGATGCCGCCGCTGCCGGCAGCGCGGCGACGAGGGCTCCTGAGCCGAGGCCCACGATGACCATGTTCGCGATGACCTGCAGGTACGCGGCGTGGAAGGGCAGGAAGAGCAGGAACCCGACACCGACGAGCACGGCGGCGCCGATGAGAGTGAGGCGCGGCGAGGTGAGGCGGGCGATGAGCGGGAAGAGCAGTGCGCCGGTGATCATCGCGATGAGGTAGACGCCGATGATGAGCGAGGTTTGGAAGCCGGTCGTGCCGAGGCCGTACCCGTACACCTCGGGGTCGGTGCGGGCGAACGTCGACAGCGGCGCCTGCGCCCCGAGCACGCTCACGCCGAACAGACCCGCGGTGAGGAACACCGGTCCGAGCGCCGCAGAACGGAACATGCGCACGTCGATGAGCGGGTCGTCGTGGCGCAGCTCCCACAGGGCGAACGGCACGAGCAGCCCGACGCCGATGACCACGACGAGCCATGCCCACAGCGAGCCAGGGCCATTCAGGCGCAGCAGGCTCAGGCCGCCCGTGAACGCGATGAGCGCGATCGAGAGGAGGACCAGGCCAACGGTGTCGAGGCGGCCGCCCGTCGGGTCGGGGGACTCCTTCACCCCGAACAGCACGACGAAGAAGCACGCGACCACGAGCAGCGCCGGGACCAGGAGCACGATCGTCAGCGGCAGCGTGTCGACGAGCTGCCCGCCGACGAGGGCGCCGATGATCGCGCCGGACTCGAGCGCGGCGACCAGGAACCCGGCGGCACGGGCGGTGATCGTCGCGCGCCCCTCCATGCGCCGCGAACGCGACCAGATGAGCGCGATCTCGAGTGGAAGCCACACGACGTAGAACCCCTGAATGGCCCAGGCGGCGAGGAAGAGCGCGAACGAGTCGGTGAACGGCAGGACGAGGGATGCCAAGGCGGTGATGGCCGTCGAGATCACCAGCATGCGCTTGTGCCCGACCATGTCGCCGAGCTTCGCGAAGGCTGGCACGACCAGCGCCGAGAGCATGAGCTGCGTGCCCTCGAGCCAGTTGACGTCGGCGTCGTGGATGCCGAGATGCCGCGCGATGTCGGTCAGCATCGGGGTGTAGTAGCCCTGGATCACGCCACTTGTGAACTCGACGAACGCCAGGAACCCGACGACGCCGGCCAGTGTGCCGATGGTGACACGACGCGTCATCCGCGCTCCTTTGCGATTGCCGCCCCCTATCGCGTCGAGGGGGTCGGTTCACTGTAGCCGCTGCAGCAGCGCGCGATGGAATCGCTCCCCGCGCTCCAGGGCGGCGACCTCGACGCGCTCGTCGACCCCGTGGATCGACCCGCGCTGCGCCGCGGTCATCTCGATCGGCGCGAACCGGTAGACGGCCGGCGAGAAGCGGTGGAAGTGGCGCGAGTCGGTCGCGGCCATCATGACGTAAGGGACGGTCGCTGCGTCCGGATGCGAATCGCCCACGGCAGCAGTGATGAGGGCGAACTGCGGATTGCCGGTGGGGGACTCGGGCGACGGTTCGTCGCCCTCGACGACCTCGACCTCGACCGCGCGGTCGCCGATGCGTCGGTTCACGCGCTTGACGGTGCTCGCGACGGTCTCGCCCAGTGCGATCCGCAGGTTGAGGGTCGCCGAGGCCTGCGACGGGAGCACGTTGGCCGCCGTTCCGCCGGACTGCATCGTGGCGGCGACCGTCGTGCGCACGAGCGCGGCCGGCTCGCCGCCCATCGCCGCGAACAGGCGGGCAGTGAGCCGCGGGGCGCGTGAGAGCAGCCGGTACAGGATGCCGGGGAGCCCCGGCGTGCGGTCGGCGAAGAGGCGCAGCATCCGTGCGATCGCGGGCGGCGTGCGCGGACGGAACGTCGACGGGGTGAGCCGGTCGACTGCGCGCGCGATGCGCCCGACCGCGGTGCGGGCAGGGGGAGCCGAGGCGTGCCCGCCCTCGCCGCGCGCGGTGAGGCGCAGCGTCAGCACTCCCTTCTCGCCGACGCCGACCATCGCCGCGTGGCCCTGCACGAAGGGCAGCGGTGCGTCGACCACCGCACCGCCCTCGTCGATCACGAGCCACGGCACGATGCCGCGGTCGCGGAAGGATGCCGCGATCCGGTGCGCCGCGCCGCCGTAGGTCTCTTCGTTGCCGCCGAACGACAGATAGACGTCGCGCGCAGGGGTGAAGCCTTCGGCCAGGAGGTTCTCGACGGCGTCGAGGATCACCACCAGCGGGCCCTTGTCGTCGAGCGCTCCGCGCCCGTACACCCACCCCTCTTCGATGCGCCCGTCGAACGGGGGATGGGTCCACGCGTCGCTCTCATCGACCGGGACCACGTCGAAATGTGCCATCAGCACCACGGGGCCGTCCGGCGCCTCGCGCCGCCCTCGCCATCGGTAGACGAGCCCGAGGTCGTCGTGCCGCTCGAGCTCGAGATGCGCGTGCACGAGCGGGTACAGCTCCGGCAGCAGGTCGATGAACCCCTCGAAGGGCGCGGCGCCGCGCTGGTCGAGCTCGGCCGACACGGTGGGCAGCCGGATCATGCGCGAGAGGCGATCGGCGATGCCGGGGCGGGGCGCGGCGGCCGGCGCTGGACTCATCGGGCCGTGAACTGCGCCTCGACCGCGGCTGACACCACGATGTCTTCGGGCTGGAGGCTCACGGTGGGAGCGTCGGCCCCGTCACCGGTGGCGTAGGCCGCGCGAGCCATGCGGGGTGCTTGCAGCGCGGTGACGGACTCCTGCGCGAGAAGGCCGACGTCGGCGATCTGCGCGGGCGAGACGGTCGTCAGCCCGAGGGCGGACGCGTACGCCGTGGCGCGGGCCACGGCCACCTGCACGGCCTCGGCGGCGGTGTCGCGCTCGACCGCGACGCGGGTCTCGGGGGTGAGCTGCCAATCGATCCAGCGCAGCTGCACGCCCTCGCGCTCGGCGACCTCGGTCGCCCACCACGACAGTGCGGCGAAGTCCGTGAAGGTCGCCGTGACGGCGACGGAGGCGTAATGCACCGGCGCGAGCCGCTTGCCGTTGGGATTCCACGGCCGCTCGGACCACACCGAGACGCGCTGGCTGGTCCACTCCTCGACAGTGCCGGCCTCTTTGCGGGCGATGAGGTCGTCGCGCACGGGCGCGGTGAACGCCGCCATGCGCTGGACCACTGCGCCGCGCTCGGGGCCTTCGGCGCGGATCGTGAGGTGCGCGACTGCGCGTTCGGGCTGCAGGCGGGTCTCGTGCTGGCCCCTGACCGAGATGGTGACGTCGCTCATGGATGAGAGCCTACGCGGAGGGTGCGACGATCAGCCCGCATCTTTCGCGGCATCACGAAGGAGAGCCGGTCGCCGCGCGGCGACTGACGCACATCGCCCACCGGTGCCGTCGCGAAGGTCCGTCGTGTCCGCCGAGGTCCAGCCGTTCCGAAGAGCATCGGGCCGACCCAGGAATGGCCGTGGAGCGGCATCCGGTGTAGTCTGGAGTGCTCGGATGCCCCGGCACCCGAGCGAACACAACTCCACAGCGTGACAGCGGCCCTCTCTGCGAGAGGACTCACGGGGATGATCGGTTTCGACATCGCCTGCGAATCTGCGAGAAGCGGGCCGAGGATGCAGGGTTATCTCGTTAACGCCCTCTGCAAACCAATAACTGCCGAAACGAAGCAGTCCGAGTTCGCCCTCGCTGCCTGAGCAGCGAGCCCGACTCCGTCAATCCGTGACTGATCCCGTCACGGTCCTTGGCGTCATCTAGGGATCTTGCTGCGTGACGACGCCTGAGCGTCACGCGGGACTCTTATCAGGCTGGGCTCGTCGACTTAGGTGTCTGTGACAAAGGTCGGAGCCGAGCAGAACGCTCGCACAGACTGCGCCCGGAGAAGCCCCAGGCTTTCAGCGATGGACGGGGGTTCGATTCCCCCCATCTCCACCAGCCGTTGTCACAGAAGAGGGTCAGAAGCCCGCGGAATCACGCGGATTTCTGGCCCTTTTCGTTTCGTTGGCTCCAGCGCCGATTCGCGATTCGCCGCAATTTGCCCACACTTTCGGGGCTCGACCTCGGATCTGCCCACAACTCATACCTGAATGATCCGGCGAGCGCGGCGACGTCGGCGAGATCGTCCTCGAAGAGTTCGGCGTAGGTGTCGAGCGTCATCGCGGCGGACTTGTGGCCGAGCATCCGCTGCACCGCCGGGACGTCACCTGGAGACGCCGCCTCCGCGATCTGTCGGAATCTCTCGTCCAACTTCATCGAGAGGAAGCCAAGCTACTGCGCGAGCGCGACTCGCTCGTCGCAGACCTGCGCGATCAAGGCGTGCCCTGGTCTTCACTGGCGATGCGCACGGGCCTCAGTCGCCAAGCGCTGAGCAAGCGCGCTGTCGCCCACGAGAGCGAGCTTTGCGGACGGCGCCGCGGATTAAGGGTAGAATATGACTCTGAAGTCATACTCGTGATCGGAGGGTGCAATGAGTGCTTCAACGCTCATCCGCGCCGCTCGCAAAAGTCGGCGACTCACGCAAAAGCAACTCGCAGAGCGCACTCGCATCGATCAGAGCCGTGTTTCCAAATCTGAGGGCGGCCGCGATACGGAGTTCGGCACGGTAGAGCGATTGCTCGCAGGCGCGGGGCATCGGCTGTACTCCGCGCCTACCCAGCGCGACGACGCGGCGACCGCGGGCGAAGAGATCCGGCGGCGCTTGGCGGAGGGCGACACGGACCGCGCTCTCCGTGCGCTCCTGCAGCTCAACGACAACTTGCTGGCCGAGCGAGGACTGGTGCGAGGAATTCTCGGACTCGCCGAGCCGGCATCGACGCAGCATCAAGTGTGGGATGCCGCGCTCGCCGGTCTCGTCGCCTGGCGGTTGCGCGAGGAAGGGCTGCCCGCACCCGAGTGGGTGTCTGATCCCAGCCGATATCTCCATACGCCCGCGACGCTCGAGGTCGACCCGGCCGACCCGACTCCGCCCACGTCGGAAGTGCCCGACGAGTTCGCCGAGCGCGGCGTGCTCGTCTGGCGCGACACTTTCGCGAGCGTCTGAGCATGGCGACGACTCTCGGCAGGGAGGACATCCTCGACGGGCTCAGGGCGCTCATCACGGAGCTGCGCGCCTCTCGCCAGGTCGCAGGTATCCGGATCGTCGGTGGAGCTGCTCTGGCGCTGCGCTACTTCGACCGTGGCACGACGCAGGATCTCGACTCGCTCCACATCGATCCGGGAAGCGACGACGAAGTCACAGCGGCCGCCGCGAAGGTGGCTCAGTCCCGCGGGTGGGATCCGGGCTGGCTGAACTTCGACGTCGAAAAGGCTGATGCGCTTCCCACGTTCGGCCGCAGGCCTGTCGAGTGGGAGACCATCTACGACCACGACGGCATCGTGATCCAGGTTGCGGCGAAGGAAGCGATGCTGGCGATGAAGCTGCGCGCCAACCGGCCCGGTCGCGATACGAACGACATCCGCCAGCTCCTGCGGCTGTGCGACGTCACGACACTCGATGAAGCCGAAGAGCTCTACGAAGACTTCTATCCGGGCGATGCACTCTCGGATCGTGCCGTGAAGATGGTCGTCGCCATCCTCGAGGGCGGGCTACCGGACGAGGTTCCCTCGCCAGGGCCGATCGAACTCCAGTGACGCGATCGAGATGACACCTCGATGAGTGCTCCGACGGCGAGAGGACAGTGCTCGGGCCCCGCTCCGCTCCCGCCGCTCGCTCTTTGCAGACTCCGCGCTCCGCGCTCCGCTTAGCAACCGCTCGCTCTGGGCACTACGCCGACCCGACCATTGATTCGGCCGGCTGTCGGAGCGACCTCCAATCTGAGCGCGCGGGGGAGGCGCAGCATCCGATTTGCCCACAATCGAGGAGAATCGGCACCGATCCAGACGGTTCGGGACGGTTCAAGAAGACCTGAACACTCGCGTAATTCCGCGGTTCTGGGCCCGATTCCGCGAAACGGCGCGAAGGCTACGCAGAATTCGATTCCCCCCATCTCCACCAATGCCGTTGTCACCACGAGGAAGCCCCTCGATCCCGCACAAGAGGAGGGATCGAGGGGCTTTCGTCGTCTATGGCCACCCTGCTCGCGACGGCCCTGCCCGAGCGTCAGCCCTGCGGCCAGTCGACCAGCAGCAGACCGAGTTTCGTGTCGGCCATCTTCACCGTGCCGCCGGTGAAGAAGTATGTGATGCCGTAGCCGTCGGCGTCGGTCGTCATCGCCGATTCGGGGTTCTCGGTGATGTACACGCCGCCGTCGGCCTCTTGACGCGTCCAGCCCTGCGCCACCAGTTCGTCCTGCGCCGTGCGCGCCGCGTGGTCGGGTGCGAGCGCCCAGCCGAAGACCTGCACGCGGTCGCTTGCAGGCCCGGTGAAGTCACCCCACACGCACGTGAGACCGTCGAACTGCGTGGAGCCGATGTAGAACGGGTCCTGGCGGGGGGCCCAGTTCACCTTCGCGAAGTCGGCGGCGGTGGTGGCGTCGATGATCGTCTCGCACGTGGGCTCAGCCGCCGGGGTGGACGGGACGGGCGTCGGAGTGGACGCCTCGGCAGGCTGCTCTACGGCGGGAGCGGTCGCGACGGCTTCGGGATCGCTGGTGCTGCCCGTCTCGGAGGCGCAGGCAGACACCAGGAATGCCGCCGCGGCGATGGCGAAGGCTGCGCCGAGGCGGGGGAGGGGGCGGATCATCGGGGGTTCTCCGGGGGGATCGGGGTGTGCAGAAGGTCGAGGAAGGTCTGGTGCAGGGCGCCGTTGGTCGCAAGCGCCGAGCGCTGCGAGATCGACTCCGAGCCGTCGAAGGCGGTGAACCGTCCGCCCGCCTCGGTGACGATCGGCACGTGCGCGGCGATGTCGTACTCCTTGACATCGAACTCGGCCACCAGCTCGAGGCGGCCCTCGGCCAGCAGCATGTATGGCCACGCATCGCCGTACCCGCGATCGCGCCACACCGAGGAGGTCAGTCGTTCGAGGGCGTCGAGCTCGCCGGCATCCCGCCACTGGGCGATGCTCTGGAAGCTCACGCTCGCCTCGCCGAGAGCCTCGATCGTCGAAACCGAAAGGCGACGGATGCCGCCACCGGTCGTGTTCGTCCACGCGCCGAGCCCCGTCGCACCCCACCAGCGCCTGCCGATCGCGGGCTGGCTGACGACGCCGACCTGCGGCGCCCCGTCGATCGCGAGCGCGATGAGGGTCGACCACATCGGGATGCCCTTGAGATAGTTCGCGGTGCCGTCGATCGGGTCGATGATCCACTGCCGGCGCGCGTCGCCGGTGATGCCGTACTCCTCGCCGAACACGCCGTCGGCGGGGCGCTCGGCCTCGATCAGGCCGCGAATCGCACGCTCGGTCGCGAGATCGGCCTCGGTCACATGCGTGGCGTCCGCCTTGACACTGACCTCGAGGTCGGCGGCATCGAAACGGGCCATGGATGCCGCATCCGCCGCATCGGCCAGCCGCAGCGCGAGCTCGAGGTCGGCCTCGAGGCTCCACCCGGGCACGCCGCCGTCAGCGGGTGAAGAGGGGGACGTCACGTGACCAGACTAAGCGTCGATTCCCGCGCTCGATTTCACGGTGACACAATCGTGATGCTAGAGTTGATCCTCGGTTGCCCGCGAGGTCAACTGCGCGCCTCTAGCTCAATCGGCAGAGCAATTGACTCTTAATCAATGGGTTCAGGGTTCAAGTCCCTGGGGGCGCACCGCCTGAAAAATACCCGAGCCCCGTGATTCTCACATCACGGGGCTCGGGTTTTCGGTCTTTGCGGGGCATCTCGGCGAGTGCTTGCGCGTGAGGCTGCGCTGTCGCCTCTGCGCAGAGGCTTCGACGCGCGGCAGGGGGAGGCGGCACGGACCGGTGCAGGTGGCTGAGCGCGCCCACCATCCCGACGCGGCGGTCACTCATCGACCACCAGCGCCGGTTCGTCTATGGCCCACTTCCAGGTGCCGTCGTGCTGGCGGCGGGCAACCTCGGCGGTGACCGTACCTCCGGGCAGTCGTGTGGAGGTCAGCGCGAGGTCGCCGTTGATGATCGCGTCGGCCTGCTGGCCGAGCGTCACGGTGATCCCCGTGGCCAGCAACTCCGTCCAGAATCGACGGATCGGGGCAGATCCGACGGCCTGTCTGTCGCCGCTGCCGAGTATCGCATCATCTTCGTAGAGCGCGACGAGCCCTTCGACGTCACCACTGTTGACGCGTTCCACCAGCAGCTGTGCGAGACGGTTGGGCTCGTTTGCTCGTTCGATGATCATGAATGCTCTCCGTTCGGGCCTTACGCGCCCGGATCGTTGTCTTCGGCAGTTCGGCCGATGTTGATGCCCGCTGGGCTGTGACTCTATCCAGGGGCGCCGACACCCGACTCTGGGCAACCCGAACGAGGTGCTGCTGTCGGATGTGCGCCGCAGGCCGATAGATTCGACGCGTGATCGTCGAAATCCGCACGTATCGGCTCAAGGCCGGTGAGCGAGACGAGTTCGTCCGCGTCATGCTCGAAGAATCTGTGCCGCTGCTTCGTTCATCGGGTATTCGGGTCGTTTCGGCCGGAGGATCACTTGGTGATCAGGATGAGGACGCGTTCCTGATTCGCGCGTTCGGCTCGCTCGCGGAGCATGAGGAGCAGGAAGCCGCGTTCTACCGCAGCGACCCGTGGGTCACCGGACCCCGCGAAGCGATCGTCTCCAGAATCGAAAGCTCGCACAATGTGTTGATCGAACTCTCCGAGGATCAGGTCGACGCTCTGGAGGGCATCCCGCACTGAACGGGGCCAGAGCGGCCGTACCCACTCCACGAGCGGGCCGGCCGTCTCTGCTCTGGCGTCTCACCTCTCGGCGCCGGGGCCGCCATTCGGCTCATCGGCCCTGCGGCGGTCGACCGCAGGCACGCTGGTCGCCCAGTGCGTCGCGCCCACGATGACGCCGCCCAACGCGAGTGCCGCGAATGCCAGCGCTGCCGGTAGCGCGGGCGCGGCGCCGGTGACGGCCAGCGTCGACACCTTGGCTGGCGACGCGGTCCCGGGAATGTGTTGCGGGGTCTGGTCGTCGGCGGGCGGTGTTGCTTGATCGGGCGGTGTTGTTTGTTCGGGCGGTGTTGTTTGTTCGGGCGGCGGCGTGGGTGCTCCGACCTCGACATGCACCGTGAAGGTGACCGAGCGCATCCACTGGTCGACGGCAGTGATCTGCACCTCGTCAGGACCGGAGTAGCCGGCTGCGGGAGTGTAGCGCAGGGTCTGGCCGATCAACTCGACCCTGGCGCCGGTCACCCCTGCCGGTCCGGGATCGAAGGTCCAGCCCGAAGGCAGGACGACATCGACCTCTGTCTGGAATGGGGTGGCAACCCAGATGTCGCCGATCAACGCGACCGGAGGCAGCACCGTCAGCATCAGGGTGGCCCAAGTCTCGGTGCCTCCTGGAGGAGTGATCGAGTAGGAGATGACGAACACGCCGGTCTGTCCCTGCACGACCGTCACGAGCACCGTCTTGTCTGCACCGACGATCCACATCGAGAGCCCGCTTCCAGGCGTGTCGAGTGCGACCGTCGACTCCGGCGGTGCCCCAGCGGCCGCCAGCACGTCGAAGGGCGCCGCGGTGTCACCCATTGTGATCGTCTGTGTCAAGTGCTGCGCGACGATGTCGGCCTGCACCTGCCAGGTGAACGCGAAGGTGCCGCTCGCTCCCTGCGCCTCGTTCGGAACGTCCCACGGCACACCCAAGGTGAGCGTGAACGGCGCAGTGGACTGTCCGGGCTGAAGGACCGCGTCTGCCCAATCGGTCGTCCAGAGGAAAGTGAACTCGGCGGCGGAGCCGTCCACCGACGAGCCGGAGAAGTCGACCGATACGTTCACCGCGAGGTCGTTCACCATCGACATGGGGCCGAAGGTATAGCACGCGGCTGGCCGGACCCTGTCCGGAACGGCATCACCGAACACGAGCGGGCCGGCCGAGGTGATCGAGATGTCTGAAGCGGGCAGAATGACGCAGGGATCGTACTGCTCCGGGTTCCACTGGTCGTACACGGCGTCGGGGTTCTGCCAGGAGGGCGCCTCGGCGTGGGCGGCCAGCGGCAGCGCCAGCACGAATATGCTCGCCGCCACCGCGGACGCGATGGTTCTGTATGGAGTGCGCATGACGAGTCTCCTCTTCGCACCAGGGTCCGCGGACTCCAGAGGAATGGGATCGTGGGTTCGTCGCCAATGCCCGACCCTCACGGCGAGAGGGGCGAAACCGCCTCGATCTGGGTGAGGCGATCAGACTCTGAGCGCGACTCACCGATCCGACAGCCGTCGAGGCGTGCGCGGCCGATGAGCCATGGATGGATCAGGAACTTCGTCGAATCCGGACTCTCCTTTGTGAGAGAGGGACCTAATTATCGGGGGAAATTAGTATATCACACACAACTCCCGGCGCTGTGGGCGGAGGAGGGCGCGGCCGCACCGCACGCTCGTTCGCTTAGATCGGGCCGTAGACGACGAGCGCCGACGCACCCAAGCCCCATAAGGCGTAGCAAGCCAACGGGAGTGTGAGCAGCCACTCGCGTTTGGAGCCCGCGTGCCCGAGGATCGGGATCGCGAAACTGCCGTTCGCCTTCCACACCTGGCTGACGATCGGCAGCCCGCGCACGAATCTGGGCGCCCTCCAGCGCAGCGGCCAGAGGATCGGCACCCCCTCGACCGTGAGCACATCCCCGATGAGGTGCGCGACGAAGCCCACCCCGATGCACACCGGCAGCCAGGAGACCGCGTGAGGACCCGATGCGAGCACCGCTGCCGCCGCCAGGGCGCCGACCAGCCACGCCGTGGACCAGCTCTTCACCAGTGTGAGCACCTTGACGGCGAACGCGGTGCAGGCGGCGACCGCGGCGGCCGACCCGAACTGCAGCGGATGATCCCACCCCTGGGGGGTCCACTGCACGAAGGAGAGCCCGATCGTCGCGGTGATGACGCCGACGAGCGCGAGCAGCGAGTGCATGCCGTGCCGGTGTCCGCCGCTCAGCGTCTCGACCGCGCCCGCCGCGACCTTGCCCAGCACCGGGACCGAATGGGCGATCGTCGCGTTGTGGTGATCGGCGTCCGGCAGCAGTGCTGCGCCGGCGGCGACGAGTGCGCCGAGCAGGACTGCCGACGGCGCGAGCGGGTAGAGGCCGAGGGCGGGTACAGCGGTGGCGGTGACGGCGACCCAGGCGGCCGCTCCGCTGATCGCGTGCGAGCTTCCCATCATGGGCGGTGGTACTCCTAGATGAGTGAGTCCGATCGTCTTCAGTGGTCGTAGGCGATGAGGGAGCGTTTGGCGGGGGCGCCGGTGACCCAGTTGTGCCAGATGCCGGCGGCGAGGGCGAGGAGTCTGGCGGCGAC
>NZ_JBFECU010000016.1:0-71078 GCF_041379855.1 Microbacterium sp. BWT-B31 | reverse complement strand
GCCCAGGAACTCAACGGCCGACCACGCAAAACGCTCGGCTGGGATACCCCAGCCGAGCGCTTGCGTGATCTACTGAAAACCACATAGGTCATCAGGTGTTGCGAGGACCCGTTGAATCCGCCATCGGGAGCGGCCCTCGGCCTGCCTGTGCCCGCGACGGCGGACGGAACGCTGCTACGCGGCAGAGATGGCCGCGAGGATGTCTGCGAAGACGCGGAGGTCTTCGGGGGAGTGCCCCTTCAGCGCGACGCGCAGCCGCGACTTGTTCGCCTCGCGCACGTCGCGCGCGCGCTCGAGTCCGAGCGCGGTCGGAACGAGCACGCGGGCCCGCCCGTCGCGCTCGTCGGCTCGGCTCTCGACGAGCCCGAACTCCTCGAGCGTGCGCACCTGCCTGCTCACCGCGCTCTTGTCCATGTCAAACATCTGCGAGAGCACCTGCGCGTTGGTCTCGCCGAGGCGCACGATCGTTCCGAACAGCTTGTAGCCGGCCGGCTGCAGTTCGGGATGCACATGCTCCGCGGCCTCCTTCCACACGGCGCGGGACCGGTTGAAGAGCACCGACAACTGCTGCTCGACGTCGAGGATCGCCTCATCGACGGCGGCGTCCGCGGCGGAGTCCAGGCTCATGGTGGACATGTTACGAGGCATCCTCGTTCGTGCGCGCACGCTCGACGGTTCTGACCGAGCCCGTCGCGGCGGCGACGCGTTCGCGATCGCCCTCTTCGAACTGGCCGAAGGTCGACGGCGCGGATGCCCCGACCTCGGCCTCGGCGAGGTCGATGATCGCCTCGTCGGCCTCTTCCTGCAGCGACTGCGCGGCCGACTTGGTGGACAGGCGCTTGTTCGGCAGGAACGCGATCGCGATGAGCGAGAGCACGGCCAGGGGCACGGCGATCCAGAAGATATGCGCGATGCTGTCGGCGTACGACGCCTCGATGATCACGCGGATCGTGTCGGGCAGTTCGTCGACCTTCGGCACGGTGCCGCCGGCGAGGCCCTTCAGCGCCTCGATCTCGTCCGGCGTGGTGGGCACGTAGCCCTTGAAGCCGTCGGCGATGCCCGACTTGACCTGCGCGGCGAGCATCGAGCCCATCACGGTGACGCCGATGGTGCCGGCGATCGAGCGGAAGAAGTTCACGTTCGACGATGCCGCGCCCAGCTGCGAAACCGGAGTGTCGTTCTGCACGATGAGCGTGAGGTTCTGCATCACCATGCCCAGGCCCGCGCCGAGGACGAAGATGAACACGCTCACCCACACGAAGTCGGTGTCGTAGTGCAGGGTCGTGAGCAGGAACGTTCCGATGACCACGAGCACCGAGCCGACGAGCATGAAGCCCTTCCAGCGGCCGAACTTGCTGATCAGGGCGCCGATCACGATCGACGCGCCCATCTGGCCGATGATCATCGGGATCGTCATGAGGCCCGACTCGGTGGGGGATGCGGCGCGCGCGAGCTGGAAGTACTGCGCGAGGAACACGCTCGTGGCGAACATCGCCACGCCGATCGCGATGGAGGCGACCACGGCCAGGGCGAAGGTGCGGTTCTTGAACAGCGCCATCGGCACGATGGGCTCGGGCACGAAGAACTCCACGACGATGAACGCCACGATCGCGGCGATCGCGCCGCCGATCATGAGGAAGCTGGCGGTGGAGTCCCACGCGAAGCCGCCGGCCGCCTCGTCCTTGCCGCCCAGGGTGATCCAGACCAGGGCGAGCGACACGCCGACCGCCATGAGCACCGCGCCGAGGTAGTCGATCTTGACGGCCCGCTTGGGTGTGGCGGGCAGGTGCAGCGTGAACTGCAGCAGCACGAGGGCGATCACGGCGAGGGGGAGCGGAATGAAGAAGTTCGCGCGCCACCCGAAGGCGTCGGTGATGGCGCCGCCCAGGAGCGGGCCGCCGATGGTGCCGACGGCCATGATGCCGCCGACGACGCCCATGTACTTGCCGCGCTCGCGCGGCGAGATGATGAGGGCGACGATGATCATGACGAGCGACATGAGGCCGCCGACGCCGACGCCCTGGATGACGCGCACGGCGATGAGGGTCGTCGCGTCCTGCGCGAAGCCCGAGATGGCGGTGCCCAGCACGAACAGGATGATCGACAGCTGCAGCAGCACCTTGCGGTTCACGAGGTCGGCGAGCTTGCCCCAGATCGGGGTGGTGACGGCGGTCGCGAGCAGGCTCGAGGTGATGACCCAGGTGTAGGCGGACTGGTCGCCGCCGAGGTCGGCGACGATGCGGGGCATCGACGTCGAAACGACGGTGCCCGAGAGGACGGCCACGAACATCGTGACGATGAGGCCGGACAGCGCGACGAAGACTTCGCGTGTGGTGCGCTCGGTGTTCACCGGCGCAGACGTGTCGGACAGCTGCGACAAGGGGGGTTTCCTCCGATGCGGATAAGTTGATACCGGTCAACTATACGCAGATGGTTGCGTTACGTCAACTTTGGACAATGATCAACTAAATCCGAGGACGGATGCCCCGTCCCGGCGTCCCGCGGGGTGCTACGCGGGCGTGCGGGCAGTGGCGAACGTCGTGCGGCGGCGCAGCGCGAAGCCGAGCCGTTCGTAGATCGCGATGGCGGTGACATTCGTCGCCGCCGCGTGCATGAGGGCCCGGTCGCCGCGCTCCCGGATGTGGAACGCGACGTCGAGGACGAGGCGCGAGGCGAGCCCCTGGCCGCGGAAGCCCGCGTCGGTCGACACCGCGCTGATCTCGGTCCACCCCTCGGGGTGCAGCCGCTCTCCCGCCATCGCGATCAGGCGTCCGTCGCGCCGGATGCCGACGTAGCGGCCGAGCTCGTGGGTTCGGGGCCGGAACGGGCCGGGCTGGTTGCGCTCGACGATCGCGAGCATGTCGGCCGCGTCATCCGCGCCGAGCACGATCGTCTCGTCGTCGGGCCGCGGATCCAGCGCCGGGGTCTCGACCAACTGAACCCCCGCGCCGCGGCCGAGGACCTCCCACCCCGGCGGGAAGACGGGATCGGCACCCGAGTAGCCGAACTGCGCCCCGGGGCCGACGAGCTCGATCAGTGCGTCCCACACCCCGGGGTCGTCCCACGTGCGCACGGCGAGGAAGGGCGCGACGTCGTCCGGATACCTGCGCACGAGGTCGTTGCCGATGGCGAACCGCGCGTGCGGCCCGATCAGCGAATGCCACGCCGCGTTGTCGAGCACGAGAGCGTCGGCGTGGGGTGCGCTGGCGTCGGCCGACGACACGGCCCCGACGTCGAAGGAGGAGTGCGGCATCCGTTCAGCATCAGCGGATGCGCCGTCCCGCGCAACTTCACCCGTCACGCCGAGCAACGGGAGCGGGCACTCCTCACGCGTCGCGCAGGATGCGCGCGGTGGTGCGCGCGCAGAAGCGCAGGCTCTCGACCGGCACGCGCTCGTCAGCAGCGTGGAACTGCCCGAAGACGTCGAAGCCGTCGGGCACACGCAGCGGGACGAACCCGTAGCCGGCGATGCCGAGGCGGGCGAAGTGCTTGTTGTCGGTGCTCGCGGGCAGAAGATAGGGCACGACGAGCGACCCGGGGTCCTCGGCGTCGATCGCGCGCTGCAGCACCGCAAGCAGCGGGGAGTCGACGGGCGCCTCGGTCGCCGACCACCACCTGCCCCAGCGGATGTCGATGTCGTCGTCGACGAGGGCGCGCAGCTCAGCCTTGAGGTTCTCGTCCTGACCGGGCAGCACGCGGATGTCCAGGCGCGCGGTCGCCTCGGCGGGGATGATGTTCGTCTTGCCGCCCGCCTCGAGCACGGTGGGCGTCGCGGTGTTGCGCAGGCCCGCACTCACGAGGGGCGAGACCAGACCCAGCTCGCCGAGGTCGGCCTCGAGCGAGGCATCCGTGAAGGAAAGCCCTCGCACGCGCCCGAACTCGGCGAGGAAGGCCCGCAGGGCGGGTGTGCGCACGATCGGGAAGCGGTGCGCGCCGATCGCGGCGACCGCTCGCGCGAGCCGCACGACCGCGTTGTCGGCGGTCGGCCGGGACCCGTGACCGGCGCGGCCGCGCGCCGTCAGCGTCGCCCACGCGACGCCCTTCTCGCTCGTCGCGGCGAGGTACGCACGGCGCTCGCCGTCGAGGGGGACCGAGAACCCGCCGACCTCGCCCAAGGCCTCGGTGGCGCCCTCGAACAGGTCGGGACGGTTCTCGACGAGCCACCCCGCGCCCCACACGCCTCCGGCCTCCTCGTCGGCGAGGAACGCGAGGACCAGGTCGCGCTCGGGCACGATGCGCTCGCGCGCGAAGTGACGTGCGACGGCGAGGATCGCGCCGGCGAAGTCCTTCATGTCGACGGCGCCGCGGCCGTAGAGCCAGCCGTCTTCGATCTCGGCTCCGAACGGCGCATGCTCCCACTCCTGGCCCTCGACGGGAACCACGTCGAGGTGCGCGTGCACGACGAGCGCGCCGCGGGTGCGATCGCGTCCGGGAAGGCGGGCGATGACCGAAGCACGCCCCGCGCGAGGCTCGACGAGCTCGGAATCGATGCCGACCTCGGCGAGCTGCTCCTGCACGAAGCGCGCCGCCCGCGTCTCGCCGTCGCCGATCGTGGCGGCGACACCGGTGTTCACGCTGTCGATCCGGATGAGGGCGCGCGTGAGGTCGACGGCCTCGGATTCGAGCGTCGCGAGCGGCAGGTCTTCGGCGGGTCCGAGGGCGGGCATGCTTCGGAGCGTATGCCGGATGCCCCGCACCCGCGCAGTACGTGAGCACAGGCGGCGCCGATATGACCGAATGTGTCGCGGTCCAGGGGCGGCGCTGCGCCCGGCCCGCGCCCGAAGGGACGCCGCGGCATCGCACGTTCCGCGGGAACTGAGCCTTGCGATCGGTCGGGTCAGTTCGACTTGCGGCGTCGGGCGGCGACGATCGCGATCACGATCAGCACCACCCCGACCGCGAGCACGATCGGCCCGATCGTCGCCCACAGCGCGGAGCCGCTCATCGCCGATCCGCCCAGCACATTCACACCCTGCAGCGTCCACACCAGCCCGACGGCGGCCAGCGCCACGCCGGGAACGAGCAACGGCCAGATCCGCCTCATGGCGCCACGATACTGCGGATGCCGCGGCAGCGGTTCACGGACGCTGTTTGTGCCCCTGCTGCAGCAGACGGACCATCTCGGCGATGCGGACCGGCCGCTCGTCGGGTCGACGCTTGGTCGCATCGATCCACCGCAGCCACCCGGTGCGGTAGAACTGCGCGAGAGAGTCGAAGAAGGCCGCGGCGTCCGGGGCTGCCTCGAGCGCCGCGGCGACATCCGGCGCAAGGTCGGCTCGCTGCGGTCCCTCCGGCTCGAGGACCACCTCGACCTCGGCGCCGTCCGGCAGAGGCACAGGGCACCACGCCGGGCCGAGCACCATCACCGGTTCGCCGTCGCGCTCCTCGATGACCCCTCGCATCGGACGCTCGGCCACCGAACCCGCCACATGATGCCGCGGCTTGCCGCCCCAGACCTCGTTCGGGTCGAACGGGATCGACAAGCGCGTGCGCCCCTGCCCGTCCACGGTCACCACGGTGCGAAATGCGCGTCGCTCACCCACGCACACCAGCCTGCCAGCACTTCGGCGTGCGGTGTGGGGCGGGGCATCCGCCCTTCTCGTCTCGGCCGACGGGGCCGGGTCTACACTGCGGGGATGGCCGACGCGCCCGCGTACCGGATCTGGCCGCCCATCGCACTCGGTGCGCCGCTGCTGGCGGGGTGCGTCCTGAGCGCGACCGTCGGGGACCCGGTCGCACTGCCCGCCGCGATCTCGCGGATCGTCGCGATCGTGCTCATCACGGCCTTCGCGGCGTGGAACGGGTGGGCGCTGTGGCTCATGGCTCGCCATCGGACGGCGCTGCTGCCGGGCGGCTCGACCCAGAAGATCCTCGATCGGGGGCCGTTCCGAGTGAGCCGCAACCCGCTCTACCTCGGGCTGATCGCGCTCGACGTGGCGCTGGCGCTGCTGTGGCCCTCGTTCTGGGCGCTCGTGCTCGCGCCGATCGGCGTCGCGGCGCTGTGGTGGGGAGCGATCACACCCGAGGAACGCTATCTCAGCGCGAAGTTCGGCTCAGACTACGACGACTATCGCGCGAGGGTGCGGCGCTGGCTGTGAAAGAGCCCGAACAGGGCGCGGTGTACGATCGGCACGAAGGCACCAAGACCCAGCGCCTGCTCATTCGTCTGTGAACGGCGGCAGGAGAGATGCCTACGACAGCCGGTTCCGATCCGCTCGGCGAGGCCTTCGCGCTCGCGGCGGCAAGACTCACCGCCGCGGCCGGAGACGACCTGTGCTCGCCCCTGCGGGCGGCGATCTCGATACCCGGTGCGGTCGTGTCCACCCTCGGCTCACCCATGGGTTCGCAGACCGTGTGCGCGAGCACGACGCTCGGCGCCCGCATCGACGAGATTCAGATCGACCTCGGCGAGGGTCCGTCGTGGGAAGCCCTCCGCACGCGGCGGCCGGTCGCGGCATCCGACCTGCAAGCCGGTGGCGGAGCGCTGTGGCCCGGCGCATGGGACGCCTTTCGCGAACTCGAACTGGGCGCGCTGCACGCGTTCCCCCTCTTCGCCGGCTCCGTCGACATCGGGTCGATCTCGCTGTATTCGCCGGTCGCACGCGAACTGTCCAGCGACGAGATCGACGGGGTGACGGGGCTTGCCGCGATCGTCTCGGGCGTGCTGCTGCGCCGGGCGCTGGATCGTGCCGACGAGGTGGACGAACAGCCGGCGGACGGGCCGTACTCACGCCGAGAGGTGCATCAGGCGACGGGCATGGTCGCCGCCCGCAACGGGATCGGCGTCGACGACGCCCTGCTGCTGCTGCGCGGCCATGCGTACGCCGCGGGTCGGCCGGTGCGCGAGGTCGCCGCCGACGTGATCGCCCGCCGGATCGACCCGAGCCTGTGACCTGCTGAGGCCTAGGATGACGACATGACGGCGCTCACCCGCGAGCATCAGCTGCTGGGAACCTTCGTCGCACTGGCGGACTGCCTCGTCGACGACTTCGACGTCGTCGACGTGCTGCAGCGCCTGGTCGATGAGTGCATCGTGCTTTTCGACGCCTCGGCTGCCGGCATCCTGCTGCTGAGCCCCTCGAACCAGCTCGAGGTGATCGTCTCGACCAGCGAGCGCAGCGAACTGGTCGAGCTGATGCAGCTGAGGGTGGGTGCGGGCCCGTGCGTGGAGGCCGCGACGACCGGCGAGGTCGTCTCGGTGGGCGAGATCGATCAGATCGCCGACCGCTGGCCCGCTTTCGCGGCGGATGCCCGGGCCTCGGGCTTCTCGTCGATTCACGCGATCCCGCTGCGGCTGCGCGACTCGACACTCGGATCGCTCAACCTGTTCCGCGACGAGCCCGGGGCGCTCAACGCGCCCGACGCGACCGCCGCGCAAGCGCTGGCCGACATCGCCACCATCAGCATTCTGCAGCAGCGCCTGGTCGAGGAGTCCGAGCTTGCGCAGGCGCAGCTTCAGCGCGCGCTGGACAGCCGGGTCGTGATCGAGCAGGCCAAGGGCTACCTCGCGCAGCGGCAGGGCATCGACATGGATGAGGCGTTCGCCCGCATCCGCGGCCACGCCCGCTCGACGCAGACCCGCATTGGGCTCGTCGCGGCCGAAGTCATCGCGGGGCGGCTGGCGCTCTGAGACCCCGCTTGCGAGGCTGCGGGCGCTCGCGTCGCCCGCCGGCGCCCTCGCCGGAGGCATCCGGCTGTTCGCCGCCGCGACCCCGCCCGCGTCAGACGGACTGCCGCTGCTGCAGCATCGGGCACTCGAACGGATCGCGCTCGCCCAACCCAACGCGGTTGATGTAGCGGATGACGATCCCGTACGACTGCCACAGGCCCGTCTCGGTGTAGGTCACGCCGTGGTCCCGGCAGAACGCGGCGATCATGCCCGACGCCCGACGCAGGTGCGGCCGAGGCATCGACGGGAACAGGTGATGCTCGATCTGGTAGTTGAGCCCGCCCATCGCGGTGTCGAGCAGGCGGCTGCCGCGGACGTTGCGGCTCATCAGCACCTGACGGCGGAGGAAATCCAGCTTCGCATCGGCCGCAACCAGCGGCATCCCCTTGTGATTCGGTGCGAAGGCCATGCCCATGTAGACGCCGAACAGGCCCAGCTGAACCCCGAGGAACGCGAAGGCGATGCCCGGTGACAGCACCAGAAACACGAGGGTGAGGTATCCGACGATCCGCACCGCGAGGAAGGCGATCTCGACCGGACGCCGACGCAGCGGCTCTCGCGAGCACACCCGGCGCACGCTCGAGGCGTGCAGCGACAGGCCCTCGAGCAGCAGGATCGGGAAGAAGAACACGCCCTGGTGAGCGATCAGCCAGCGCAGCGGCCCGATGCGGCCGGCGCTGCGGCGGTCGGCCTGCTCCGGCACGAACGAGATGACGGGCAGGTCGAGGTCGGGATCGGTGCCGATCTTGTTGGGGTTGCCGTGATGGCGGGTGTGCTTGTGCTGCCACCAGCCATAGCTCATGCCCACGAGCAGGTTGCCGATGACGAGGCTGGTCCAGTCGTTCCATCGGCCGGAGCGGAAGATCTGCCGGTGCGCGGCGTCATGGCCGAGCATCGCGACCTGCGTGAAGACGACGGCCAGGACCGCAGCCGTGGCCAGCTGCCACCACGTGTCGCCGATGAAGAAGAAGACGGTGAGGATGCCGGCCAGCACGAGCGGGGCGGCGATGAGCTTCGTCCAGTAGTAGCCGTAGCGGCGACGCATGAGGCCGCTGGCGGTGACCAGCTGCGCCAGTTCGGTGAAGGGATTGGTCCCCTTCGGCGTCGTGCTTCGCACTGTCGACCTGATCGGCCCGGAAGAGATGACGGTCATTTCGCGACCCCCGGTCGTGTGGGGCGCGCACAGAGCGTGTCGCACCCGATGACGGGGTCTCGGCCATCTGGTGTCAGCGTATGCCCGTTGCCGGGTTCGCGCACCCGGCATGCCGCGAACTCACGGCTGGGACGCATGCGAATCGCAGGTTGCGAGGGTGCGCCGGCGGGCTGCTGATGAGACGGATGCTGCGCGCCCTCGTGACCCGGCGCCGCCGACGCGCGCGGCATCGGCCGAACCTGTGAGACGCACATGTTGGGGGCGTAACGTTCGGTCATGCAGACACAGACACGAACGCGCGGCGCCGACGCCGCGACCCTGGGCCTGGGATCGGTGCTGGTGGGTTCGTTGCCTGCGGCGCTGATGACAGACGACGCCCCCGAACGGTACACCGTGGAGGCGGTGTTCACCCGTCGCCCCGAACGCGACGAGGTGGCAGAGATTCTCGGAAGCAGCACCCGGCAGTTCCTCTCGAAGGCCGGGTACCCGACCGTAGAAGTGACCATCTCGGATCGCCGCCTCGAGATCGCGAACACCAACCTCGAAGAACTGCGCGACGGCCTGGCGAGCGTGCTCGCCGACCGGCTCGCGGCGATCGCCGAGGCAGTCCGGGCCCGGCAGGACGCCGCCGCTGCCCGATATGAAGATGCCGCCGCGACCGAGCAGCTGCGGGCCGCGGCTGTCGCAGCTCTCGCCGAGTCGGTCGCCTTCCGGTGCTCTACGGATGCCGTGGGCCCCGCGTTCCCGCCGGAATGGGCAGCCACCGACTCAGCCGATCGCGCCCAGATCGACGCATGGATGACCGAAGGCGGCCACGCACGCTGACCTGCTCGTGCGGAACGAAGATCTGCTCCGCCCGATGACGGCGGCGCAGGTGAAGGAGGGGCTCTCATGCCTACCTGGTGGGAGCAGCTGCTTCACCTGACGACAGGTCGCGTCGACCGTCACACCGGCCTGCCGGATCTTCGGCCGCTGCCGTCGCGGCGCGTAGCGCTCGAACGAACGCACTACCTCGTGAACGACCGCGAACGCCTGGGCCAGGAGCGCCGGCTGTACGTGCTGCGTCGCGAACCCACTTCCCGTCGCAACCCGACCGGCATCGCCGTCTTCTCGAATGGCCGCACCGTCGGCTACCTGCCCGACCGCATCGCGACCGACCTCGCACCCCTGCTCGACTCGCTCGGCGGCGCCGCCGTCGTCAACGGCGCGGGCACGCTGCTGGGGAGCATGCGGCTGCGGGTCGACGTGCCCACCGATGAAGCGTTGCGGGAGTTCGTGGGGGCGCGGGTGGAGGGGTGAGGTCGCAGCGGCCGCGGTGAACGGTGCGGCGGCGCGAGTCGATGTCGGTCCGCGCAACACGGGCACCTCGCGACCAGAATGCTGGTGCACGTCGGAACGCGGCGAGTCTCACATGCTCCGGCGCGGAGGTCGGAGGTCGATCGTCGGCACGGTCTCGCCGTGGACGCCGGTGAGTCCATTCACGCGGTGTCATTTCCTGCGGAGCCCTCGTCGTCGTTGACGAAGTGAGTGGCCACCGTGGGACACCCCGCTGTTTCCGCCAAGAAGCAAGGAAGTGATCCCGCGATGACCCAGCGGCTTGCGCACGCATCGTGAAGTCCTGTCCTCGCGCGTGATGCTGTCCAGCCGAACCCCCTGCACGCCGTGCCCCTGATACGGTCGCAGTCGTGACAAGAGAGCTAGTTCAAGAGGCACTGAAGGAGTTCGTCCGAGAGCGCGACTGGGCTCAGTTCCACACTCCGGCGAACCTCGCGAAGAGCATCGCGATCGAGGCCGGGGAACTGCTCGAGTGCTTCCAATGGAACGACGACGGTGACGAGATGCGCGTCCGCGAGGAGCTCGCCGATGTGGTGACCTATTGCACGCTGCTCGCCGGGCGCCTGGGCCTCGATCTCGACGAGATCGTGCTCGAGAAGCTCGCCGTGACGCGTGAAAAGTATCCTGCAGACCGATCGAAGGGGCGGAGCACGAAGTATGACGCCCTTTGAGATCGAGCGCTTCGACTTCACCTCGCCCGCGATCTCGAACTGGGCATCTGGCGACGAACGGCGTAGGAACTGGCCGGTCGTCTACGTGCTCGACGGCGCAGATTCGCCGGGTGCGGCATCCGTCTATGTCGGAGAGACGGTCAACGCGGCGGCCCGCATGCGTCAGCACCTCGCAAACCCGGCCAAGTCCGTGTTCCGCAGCGTGCGGGTGGTGATCGATGAGACCTTCAACAAATCCGCCTGCCTCGATCTGGAGTCGCACCTGATCCGATGGCTCGCCGGCGACGGCCAGTTCGCGGTGATGAACGGCAACGAGGGCATCATCGACGCGCGCTACTACGAGCGCGCCCTCTACCGGGAGAGCTTTCGCGAGATCTTCGACAAGCTCAGGTCGGAAGGGATCTTCCAGCGCAGCATCCCCGAGATCGAGAACAGCGACCTGTTCAAGCTCTCGCCGTTCAAGGTGCTCACGCCCGAGCAGGCGATCGCTGTCGAAGACATTGTCGAGGGCCTTCTCGAAGACCTCGCGACGGATGCTCCGTCCGCGAGTGTGATCGAAGGTCACCCCGGGACCGGCAAGACGATCGTCGCGATCTTCCTGATGAAGCTGCTCGCCGACATCCGCGACCATGAGGATGCGGACGAGGTCGAGCCCGACGCGATGTTCGCCGAGTTCTTCGTGCCTGAGAGTCGGGCGCTGCTCGAGGGTCTGCGGATCGGGTTCGTTGTTCCTCAGCAATCGCTGCGGGAGTCGATCAAGCGGGTGTTCAAGAAGACGCCGAAGGTCGCCCCGGCGCAGATCCTCACGCCGTTCGATGTCGGTGCGTCCGACCAGCGGTGGGACCTGCTGATCGTCGATGAGACGCATCGATTGAATCAGCGGGCGAACCAGTCATCCGGCGTGAACAACCAGCGGTTCGTGAAGATCAACGAGAAGCTGTTCGGTGCCGACGATCCCTCGTTGACTCAGCTGGACTGGATCCGGGCGCAGAGCCGGCACCAGATCTACCTGCTGGATGCGGAGCAGACCGTGCGGCCCGCAGATCTTCCGCAGACGGTGCTTCGGGCACTCGCGGACGAAGCCAGATCGACACACCGCAGATACTCGCTGTCCACGCAGATGCGCGTGCGTGCAGGGGCGGACTATGTCGAGTTCGTGCGGGGTCTGCTGCGGGGCGAAGGCGGCCCGCCGAAGCGCCCGGACTTCGGCGACTACGACCTTCGGCTATTCGATGATCTCGTGGCAATGCAGCGCGAGGTCATCGCTCGGAACGCGGAGCACGGGCTCGCGCGCCTCGTCGCAGGCTATGCCTGGGAGTGGAGGAGCAAGGGCGACAAGACCGCGTTCGATATTGAGCTGGATGGTCTGCAGTTGCGGTGGAACAGTCAGATCAAAGACTGGATCAACAGCGCAGGTTCGATCGATGAGGTGGGCTCGATCCACACCGTGCAGGGGTATGACCTCAACTATGCGGGTGTCATCATCGGCAACGACCTCCGCTACGACTCCGAATCGCGTCGCCTGTATGTCGATCGTGACTCATACCGGGATGCGAAGGGCAAGGAGAACAACAAGCAGCTCGGCATCGTGTACTCCGACGCCGACCTGCTCGAGTTCATCCGCAACATCTACGGAGTTCTGCTGACGCGGGGGATTCGTGGCACGTACGTGTACGTGTGCGACCCGGCGCTTCGCGAGTACGTCGCCGATGCAGTTCGACTGCGTGCTTCTGCCGCCCAATGAAATTCAGTCGGCCGAGCCGACGGGAGAGCTCGGCCAGCAAAGCGGGCGAAGCAAGCCACCGGGTGTTCCAGACGATGTCGAGGCCGGTGAGCGCGATGTCACGCAGGCCCTCCACCACCACGGGCCGATAGAAGTACGGTCCCCGCCTGCCTCTGCCTGACATCTCGAGCGTCTGCGCATTATCCGATACGACCAGCGAGTGGTACTCGCGCCCCTCGCGAAAGGCGGCGTAGTCGCGATCGGGTGAGTCGATCTCCACGAGCAGCGAGCCGTCGACACTCAGAAGAATCGTGCGACGGGGCATCCTGCAAGGCTCTTGGGCGCAACCCTGGCGCGGTCTCCGTAGGTATCATCCACGTTAAGCGGTATAAAGTTGATGAATAACGGATCGCAGCACCCTTAGGAGGCGGCGTGGCCAATTTCGTCGAACGACTCTGGGCTCCTGGTGAGCACGGGCAGCTGAGCCGCCGTGATCGCGCGCCGGGTCGATATCTCGCATACGTGCCCGACGAACTGGGCGTTGCGCTCCCTCGACTCGGCGACGAGGCGCGCGCCGCTGCGGAGGACGCGTTGGCCGTGCTCGCTCGGGCTGACGAGCGCATCGGTCAACGATCCGCTTATCTCAATCACCTTCTGATCCGGTCCGAGAGCATCTCGTCATCGTGGATCGAAGGCAACCGTGTGACTCCGAAGCGCTTGGCGATCGCCGAGGCTCTCGAGCACGGCCCCCGAGTCGCGCTCGACGTCATCGACAACGTCCGCGCCACAGAGGATGCCGTCGCCGCCCTCGCAGACCGCACCCGTTCGATCACGACCGTCGACATCGAGGACCTCCAGCACGTCATCGAGCCATCCCTCGAGCGCGGGCTTCGCACCGAACAGAACTGGGTCGGCGGAACAGGCTGGAGCCCTCTGCGCGCCGAGTTCGTTCCTCCGCCAGAATCCGAAGTTCCTCGGCTCGTGGCCGATCTCGCCGCGTTCCTCACCGAGACGTCGGGAAACGCCGTGGTCCGCGCTGCGATCGCACACGCACAGTTCGAGACCATCCACCCGTTCATCGACGGAAACGGTCGCACCGGGCGCGCACTGATCCACACGGTGCTGCGGCGCGCCGATGCGCTGCGGAATGTCCTGATCCCGATCAGCACGGTGTTCGCCGGCGACACCGACACGTACATCGCGGGCCTCACGGCGTTCCGCGCTGACCCGCCGCGACTCGACGAATGGGTCATCTCATTCGCGCGCGCGACGGAACTCGCGGCCGGCAATGCGGTCAGGCTGGCCGAGGACGTCGCCGCGCTGGAGCAGCAGACGCTCGACGACCTCATCGCCTACCGCCGCGCACACGAACTGACGCCGGCGGTTCCGCGACGCGACGCTGTCGTCCTCCGCATCCTGGCCGCGCTCGCCACCGAGCCGGTGCTGACGATCGACGGTGTGGCGCGCAACCACAACGTATCCACCACGGCGGCACACCGCGCACTGAAGGAACTCGAGGATGCCGGCATCCTCGGCCGCACGAAAGATCAGCGCGGTCGCCTTGTCTGCTGGGCCGCCGATCGTCAGCTTGCGCTCGTCGCACTCACCGAGCGCAGCAACCGCGTCGGAGCCGGTGACACAGCCAAGAGAGTGCCCAGCGCCGGTCCGCCTCGCCCCGAGTCAGCACGGGTCGGCTCCCTTCGGCCTGCGGGCGACCATTGAACGCATCCGGTCAGATCAGACGCGACGCCGGGAGTCAAAACCCGCACACAGCTCGGAGGCGAGTTGGGTGCGCCGCGGGCAGCCGGCCGACGGCTGGTCCGGCGTCGTTTGATCCGAGGAGCCTCGGCCAGCTCCGGTCGAAGGGGTTAGGGCTGGGATCACGCTTCAAGAACGCACGATCTGCGTGAGGTTCTATCGCAGCGCCCGCAGATACCGGCGCCGCGCGACGACCTGCGCGATCCGCAGGACGGGGTAGAGCGCCCGCCACGGTTGGGCGGATGTAGGCGCGGTGAGCGAGCGGACCGTGAGGAACACGTCGTCGCCGTCGCGGTGCACGATGAACGCCTCCTCGCCGGTGACAGGATGCCCCGGAAGGGTTCGGTACGCGAAGCCGACTCGCGTGGCAGTCTCGATGACGGATGCCACTTCCACGGGCTCGCGGACGGTGACGCCGAGCAGTCGGGCCGTGATCGCAAGCTGCTGGCCAGGCGTCACCGGGTGCAGGTCTTCGACGGTGAATCCGCTGCGCGTCTTCACCTTCCACCGGAGCACATCGTGCGTCGCGCGATCCCAGACCTCGTCACCGTGCCCGATGAGCGCCGAGACCTCGGAGCGGCGGAATGGGGCAGACTCGTCCGCGGCCCACGCGGGCGACTGCGGGTGCGTGCACGGCGTGGCGTCGAGCGACGCCAGGAGGTGGTGGTTGCGTCGGCGGATCAGTCGGCGCAGGTACGGCACGAGCACGATCCGCTCCGCCAGCCATCCGAAGACCGGCGATGCGAACGTCAGGGTGTCGATCATGACGGTCGAGTCGCCGTCGCGCGTGAAGGTGTGCTCATGACGGAAGGTGCGAAACGGCCCGCGGACCTGTTCGTCCACGAACCTGCCCGGTCGTTCGAGGCTGGTGATCCGCGACGTCATCGTGAACCAGACTCCGAAGTGGCGTGCTCGCCAGGTCACACTCTCGCCGAGCGAGATCGCTCCGGCGGTGACGCCCGCGACGGCGCGCTCGCCGGAGTGCGCCATAGAGGCGACGTGCTCGTCGATGCTCAGGCTCGCGTCGAACAACTGCTCCATCGGCGCCATCGCTCGGGTGACGAGAGTGAAAGAGCTGGGCACCCGTTGATCCTCTCAGAGCGCCGAGGAGGTCGTTGATCGCTGCGCGATGCGTCCGTTCCTGGGCCGTTGCGTCGCGTGAACGTTCACGGAGTGGCGCGGCATTCTTCACTCCGCCCCCGCCGACGGGCTTTGGTGCGCGGAATCGGGCCCCCCGTCGGTCCAGGTTCGAAGCGCCTGGATCGACTGTTCGTCCAGGCCTCGCAGGAGGAGGCTCTTGGGCGCAACCCTGGCGCGTGTGCAGGCGTGCTCAAGACATGTGCCGACCACGCAGGGCGAGAGGGTCGACGGTCCTGACCATCGGTATAACGGACAATAACATCAGCTATATGAGAACCGAGGCGCCGCTCCTCGCTCCGATTTTCCGGTCGGATGGATAGGCGCGCCTGCTGTCTGTGATCCTGCTCGGCGCCGACGAACTGAGCCTGACCGATATAGCTGCCCGGGCAGAGCTCGCCTATCCGACCGCTCACCGCGAGGTCGCGCGGTTGCTGGATGCCGGCATCCTCGTCGAGCGAAACGTCGGGCCAACGCGGCTGCTGTCCGCGAATCCGGACAGTGCGCTCGTCCCTCCCTTGTGGGACATCCTTCAGATCGTCGCAGGTCCGGTCATCCTGCTCTCCCGCGAGCTCGCCCGCATAGACGGGATCGAGTCGGTGTTCTTGTATGGATCGTTCGCGGCGCGGTTGCGAGGCGTTGACGGTCCGGAACCGAACGACATCGACGTGATGGTGATCGGAACGCCCGACGCTGAGCTCGTCTATCAGGCCTGCGATCGGATCGAAGAGTCGGTGCACCGCCCGGTGAACGCGACGATTCTGACGCGCGCTGAGTCGGCGATCGACTCGGGCTTCCTCGACCGGGTGCGCTCAAACCCCACGGTGCCGATCATCGGAGACCTTCCGTGGCCGTGACACCGCTGACCGAAACGCAGCAAAGAGGCCGCCGACGCCCTGGTGTCTGCGCGCCGCCTCGACAATGCCACGCCTGACCCGGCACGCGCTGCTGCGTCTCTCGCGGCGGCGCGTGCGGATCGGCCAGCTTCCGCTGCTCACCAGCGTGGTCGTCGCGTACGACCTCGCATATGACGCCGCGCACGACGTCGGCGAAGCACTGCTCGCCGCCCACGGATACCGCAGCCGCAACGGCGCAGGCCAGCACGAAGCGCTCGGACGATACTTGCGCGCCGTTCTTGACTCGCCGCCGGGTGATCGCGCCGCGAGGCGCTTCGATCGGCTGCGCCGTGCTCGGAACAAGAGCCACTACGACGCGATCCCGCTGGGCTCCGCGGAGGCGGCGCTCGCGCGGCAGACTGCGCAAGAGCTTCATGCCGCTGCTCTCGCACGCGGGATCGGCACATGACGTGCGGGACCTGTACACGGACCTACTCACGATGACCTCGACATCGGATCGGCATCACTGAGCGAGCCGCAGAGGCTCGCGGCCGGCCTTGAAGGCGCGAGTGAATCGGCGACGAGGCTGGATCTGGCTTGTCAACGCTTCTGATCAGGCGCTGATCTCTCATGGAGTAGACGCGACGGCGGGAGTCGAATCTCCGGTTGAGCATGCCGCCGCCTAATGGGGCAGGCGCAGTATCCCTCGGTCAGCGGCCGTCTGCCGCGTGATTACGCGGGTGTCGGGGGAGTGCTCGCACCTGGCCTCGGGCGGATTGAATCAGCTCGTTCGTGCGGCTTGCGCGGGGCTTGTGTCCAAAATGTGTCCACGCCAGTGCGCCTCGAGGGTGAGGCACCCCAACCGACGGGGGCGACGCCGATGCTGTCGAACAGGAAATGTACGCACGTGCCTTCCAGTCGACGAGGTGCGAGTGGGTGGCCGGCACGCGCTGCGTGGAGACGCGTGGGCGGATGGTTGAATCGTTGTTCCTTGGCGATCACCCCGCTTGCGAGGAACTTAGGGCGTGACGGATGGCCAGTGCGCCAATTCGCAGCTCGGTCGGCGCCGCGAACGAGTTCGGTCGTACGGGCGTCCGGCCTCGACTGGGAAGATTCTGGGTCAACGCGGGTTTCGTCGACACCACGGGAGATGCCGTGATCTCCGTCGTCAACCCGTGCGGTGGGCGTCGCTCCCATCCTCTCCGCGTACCGCGCCATGAAGGGCCAACTCCGTCAATGACGACGTCGAACCCGCGACGCTGAATCGTTACATTTACTATGCAAGTTCAGCGTTTATTATATGATCACCCAAGCCTGAGCAAAGGAGCACGTCTTGCAGAACAAGCGTCTATACCCGCTGGTGCTGGTGGTCTCTGCCGCCACCCTACTTACTGCCTGCGCCTCTGGTGGCGACACGGTCGCCCCGGACGGAGAGGCCTCCGGCAAGATCACCGTCTGGAGCACATCGCCCACGGCGGAGCACCTCGTCGAACTCTTCGAGGCGGAGCATCCCGACATCGACGTCACCCTCAACAAGACGGCCGAACCTGCCCAGCTGGAGACCGCCTTCCAGGCGGGGTCCGGCGCACCCGACGTGGCGATGGTGGACTACAGTCTGGTTGGGCAGTACGCGCGAGCCGGCTACCTCGCCCCGCTCGACGACCTGGGCGGCGCAGAAGTGCGCGACGACTACATCGACAGCCTCATCAGTCAGGTTTCGGTCGAGGACAAGCTCTACGGCATCCCCCTTGACGCAGCGCCTATGGCGATGATGTACCGCTCTGACCTCCTCGAAGCGGCAGGTGTGGAGCCGCCCACGACTTGGGACGAGTTCGCGGAAGCGGCGAAGACCTACCGCGCCGCGACGCCGGACGGGTACTTCGTAAACTCGGCCCTGAGCGACCAGGCGCTGAACGTCATGCTGTGGCAGGCAGGCATCACGCCGGTGACGACCTCGGGCGAGGAGATCTCTGTCTCCTACGACAGCGACCAGGCCGTCAAGGTCGCTGAGTATTGGACCGACCTCACCGACGCCGATGCGGCAGCGAGTCTGCCTATTGGAGCGCCGGAGTGGATCCAGGCGGTCGCCGAGGGCAAGATCGCGACCCTACTCGCCCCCGCGTGGTTCAGCGGAGTGCTCTCGAACGTCGCTCCCGACAGCGCCGGCTCCTGGCAGGTCGCGCCCATGCCCACCTGGAAGCCTGGCGAGCGCTCGTCCGCGCAGAAGGGCGGCAGCGCCTACACGGTCAGCGAGCAGAGCAAGAATAAGCTCGCCGCGGCGACGTTCGCCATCTGGGTCAACCACGAGCCCGTCGCCGCCGACTACCTGTTCGAGTCCGATGGTTTCCCGACACTGAAGAGCTACGCGACGGACGCCGAACTGCTCTCCACGCCGTTCGAGTTCTTCGGCGGTCAAGCCGTCAACGAAGTGTTCGCCGAGGAGCTCCAGGCGATCCCGACCGATTGGCAGTGGTCACCCTTCGCGACTGAGACAGCGCGACTGGTCACGGAGGCTGAACAGCAGATCGCCAGCGGCGCCGCTGACGCGAAGGAGGCGCTCGGCACGCTCCAGTCGAACGTAACGAGCTACGCGGAGCGCCAGGGCTTCACACTCAAGAAATAGCTCCCCACGGCCGCGCGGATCGCTGCCCCTCCTCAGGCGGCGATCCGAGCGGCCGTCGCCGCCTCCCCGCAGCAGGGTGGTTCGTCTCCAAGGAGACGAACCACCCTGCTGCGTCTCAGAAGCGAGGAGCGAGGACGCGCTGCGTCTGGGTGCCGAGCCGGGTGATTCCCAGTGTCATGACCTCGCCGCCGCGCAGGAAGATCTCGGGAGAATGCCCCATCCCTACGCCCGGCGGAGTCCCCGTGTTGATGAGGTCGCCAGGCTCGAGGGTGAGGAACTGGCTGAGGTAGTGCACGATGAAGCGCGGGCTGAAGATCATGGTCGACGTCGACCCGCGCTGCCGCCGGACACCGTCGACGTCGAGCCACATGTCGAGGTCGGTCACGTCATCGATCTCGTCCTTGGTCACGAGGTACGGCCCCGCGGGGTTGAAGGTGGGAGCGGACTTGCCCTTGGACCACTGCCCGTTTCGCTCCAGCTGCCACTCGCGTTCACTCACGTCGTTCACGAGCACGTAGCCGGCGATCGCCGCCTCCGCCTCCGCCTCGTCAGCGAGGTAGGAGGCCTTCTGCCCGATGACTATGCCGAGCTCGACCTCCCAATCGGTCTTCGTCGAACCACGGGGAATCTGCACGTCGTCCTCTGGGCCGATCAGCGTATTGGGTGACTTGGTGAACAGAATCGGCTCGCTGGGCACGGCCTGGCCGGTCTCCGCCGCATGATCGCGATAGTTCAGGCCAATGCAGAGAATCTGGTGCGGTCGCGCGATCGGCGCCCCGATGCGGCGGCCTCCGATCGGCTCGCCGCGCCCTGCGCCAGCACGCTCCGCGACGATCGCGGCAAGGTCCCCGAGTCTGCCCGACCCGAAGAAGGCCTCGTCGAAGTCATGGACGACATCGGACAGGTCGATAACCGTGTCGTCGTCGATGAGGGCGCCGGGCTTCTCGAACCCAGCATTCCCGAGGCGGACGAATCTCATGGGGCACTTCCTTGTCGTTCGGGGAGCGTCGCCGAGGAAGGCGATACGGAGATTGTATTGCAAATACGGAGATTGTAATATGCATTGCGAGGTCAGCAGTTTCACGCATGCAGCGAGCAGAACCACCGCAGGCGCACGCATCACCCGCTTCGTAGGCTCGGCGAGCGATCAACCCGACCGCACCTGATCGAACATAGGAAAGAGACATGAGCACACCCCTGGCGAACGACCGCGCCGAGGTCACCGACGAGCAGCGGGCACAGCTGGCCGCATCCGGCTTCTACATCACGGAGGCGCTCTTCGACGACGCCGAGATCGCAGCGATGCGCGATGAGCTCCTCGACATCGCGACGACCCAGCAGGAAGCCAACAAGACCGGCGGCACGTTCGCGTACGCCCTGCACCAGCGCAACATCCGGTGCCGCGAGTTCCTGCGCCACCCGGTCTTCCAGCAGTTGTGCGCCCAACTCCTCGGACCCGACGTCTTCCAGACCTGGAACCAGATGATCGTGAAGATGCCCGGCACCGGCGGCAACTTCGCCTGGCACCAGGACGGCTACTACGGAGCATTCGCCCCGGACGGCACTCCTACCGAGGACCGCACCACCATGGCGGCATCTGACACCCTCACGTTCTGGGTGGCACTGACGGACACCACCATCGAGAACGGATGCCTGTGGGCGCTCCCGGGCCGCCACGAGGAGGGGTTCCTCCCACACCGCTGGAACGAGGAGGGCCAGGAGTGGGTGGGCACCTACTCCACCGAGGCGGAAATTCCCGTCGAGCTCACCGCTGGCCAGATTCTCGTCTTTACCCGTCTGACGCCGCATCGCAGCGGAGCGAACACCACGGACGCGGCGCGCATCGGCTACCAGATCGGCTATGCCGTGGAAGAGGGGCACTACGACCGAGTGCCGTTCCTCGCCGGGGGAGAGCTCGTCTGAGGCGACAACACGCCCGCCCCCTCATGATCGTCTCGTCCGGCGTCGCGTCGCATTCCCCGACCACGGAGTTCCGCCGATTCGACGACTTCCCGTTCTGGACAGCGGGAGTGGTCCTGCGCGGATCGACGCGGTACCGCTCGAGAGGGCTGACGCATATCGCGACGGCGCCGTCGCTGCAGATCGTCCCGCCGGGCACCGCCTATCAGCTGAGCTGCGGCCCCTCCGCCGGCCCATGGGTCGAGGCGTGGGCGGTGTTCGCACCGCCCACGCACTGGACGCGCCTGCTCGCACTCCCCGAACCGCTCCCCGGGATACGCAGTGCAACGGTCCCGCGGACCCCCGCCGGTCACATGATCCTCCGGGAAGTCGTGCGCGGCGTGCGACAGGCGGCAGCCTCGCCCCGCTGGCGGAATGAGATCGTGGCCAGCACCGTCGAGCGGGTGCTGCTCCTCGCCCAGCTGCAGCGTCGCTCTAGCGGCGATTCCACCACGTCGTCGACCGACGAACGGCTCCGCGCCGTCGAGATCGCCATATTCGCCGATCCCGGACGGCAGTGGACAGTGTCGGCCCTCGCAGGTATCAGCCACCTCTCTCCCTCACGATTCGCGCACCTGTTCACGCAGCAGCGAGGAATCTCGCCGATGCGATACCTCGAAGCCGCCCGAATGGAACGCGCCAGAGAGCTCCTCCTATCGACGGCTGACTCCGTCCAGGAGATCGCACACGCAGTCGGCTACTCGAGCCCGCTGCACTTCTCCGCACGCTTCAAGGTCGTCACCTCGATGGCTCCGACAGAGTTCAGGCGTCACCCGCGGGAATGACCGCGACGGCTCGCCGGAATCGGTGCACCCCGGCGCCGCACTCGATCGGTGCGTCCTCGCCCGGCACCCGCACCACGGCGACCGCGGTGGGCGGGACGACGACCTCCAGCTCGAATCCGTCGGAGCCCTGCTCCCATCGGACCTCGATCCGCCCGGATACCGAGTCCAGGACCACCGTTGCCGACGACAGGTCGCCGAGGATCGGCTCGACGGCGAACCGGCGGTACCCGGGCTCCAACGGCCGCAGACCACCGACCCGTCGATGCAGAAAGTCGGCGACGGCGCCGTATGCGTAGTGGTTGAAGGACGTCATGCTGCCTGGGTGTACCCGACCATCCGGGAGCAGCGCATCCCACCGCTCCCACATCGTCGTCGCTCCCATCTCCACCGCGTACAGCCAAGACGGCGACGACGTCTGGGTCAGCATCCGGAAGGCGAGATCGGTGCGCCCTGTCAGGTGCAGGGCGTCGAGGATGTGCGGCGTCCCGAGGAACCCCGTCGACACCGTCGCATCCGCCGCCTCAACGAGCTCCGCCAACCGTCGGCCCGCCCCCGTGAGACGCTCCGGATCGGACAGCAACCCGAAGGTGATCCCGATCGCGTAGACGGTCTGGCAGTCGCTGCGGATGCGACCCTCGGCATCGACGAACTCGGCGTTGAAACCGTCCGCGACGCGAGCGGCCAGGCGCGCGTAGGCCTCGGCATCGTCCGCCCTGCACAACCGGCGGGCAGCCTCCGCCACGTTCTGTGCAGAGCGGAACAGATACGCGGTGGCGACCACCGCGGGATCGGCCTTCGCCGCCGCCGGGTCCTCGGCGGGAGCATCCGGGTCCAGCCAGTCCCCGATCTGTCCAGTAGCGAACCAGACGCCGCGATCATCAGCGAGCCCGGCGATCCGGTCGACCCACCTCGTCATCGATGCATACTGTCGTGCGAGCATCCCATCGTCCGCGAAGGCGTCGTGGAGGCTGAGCGGAACGATGGTGGCGGCATCCCCCCACCCCGCTGCGGGGCTCCACTCGCCGGGGTATACGTTCGGGACGATCCAGGGGACCGAACCGTCGTCGAGCTGCTCCGCGGCGAGATCCTCGAGCCAGCCCGACAGGAATCCTGAGGTGTCGAACAGGAAGTTCGCGGTCGGAGCGAACACCTGGATGTCGCCGGTCCACCCCAGCCGCTCGGCCCGTTGCGGGCAATCGGTCGGCACGTCCAGGAAGTTCCCCCTCGCACCCCAGACGATGTTGCGATGCAGCTGTTCGAGGCGAGTGTCAGAGCATTCGAACCACCCCGTGCGCACCAGGTCGGTGCCCAGCACCTCGGCCGACACGTCGGCCGGATCGAGATCGGGGACACCGTCGATCTGCGCGTATCGGAAACCGCTGAAGGTGAGGGAGGGTACCAACACCTCCTCGGCCGCACCGGACGTCAGGTACGAACACGTCGCCTTCGCATGCCCGAGTGGGCGCAGCGCAAGCTCACCACCGGCGAGCACCTCGGCATGCTTCACCGTCACCTCGGTGCCCGCCGGAAGGCCTCGCACCGTGAGGCGCACGCGGCCGACCAGGTTCTGGCCGAAGTCAACGACGGTCCGGCCGCTCGGCGTCACCAGCTTCTGCAGCCCCGGCAGCGTGTCGGTCACACGGACGGCGGGGCCGCGGCGCGGCACCAGCCGGGCGGCGTCGAAGTCGACCACCTCGACGCCGGAGCGAACGGGACCGCCGGCGGCGAGGGGCGCGCGACTCTCCCCGTTGTAGAGGTCGTCGGCCACGATCTCGCAGGTCTCGGCGCCCCACGACTCGTCCGTGCCGATTTGCAGCTCCGTGCCGTCGTCGAGCGCGGCCTCCAGCTGGACCAGTCCGGCGAGCCGGTCGCCGTAGTTCGAGCGATCCATCTCCCAGGTCAGATTACCGCGGTACCACCCGTTGCCGAGCGTCATCTCGATCCGGTTGGCTCCGGCGCGCAGATGCGGGCGCACGTCGTAGGACTGATAGCGGAGCCGCTGTTCGTATGCGGTCCATCCAGGTGCGAGCTCATCGGTCCCGACGCGGATGCCGTTGATCCGCAGGACGTAGATGCCGAGGGCCGTGATCCACACTCGGGCTTCACGAACTGGTGCCCCCAGGACCACGTCCTTCGTCAGCACCGGCGCTCCCGCGTCCATGCCGCCCAGACCTTGCGGAGAGATGAATGAGGCGGTCCAGTCGCTCGCCTCCAGAAGCCCCACCACCACGGCGAACGGCTCAGACCATTGCGTCCACTGCCCCTCCGCATCGCCCACTCGCACCCGCACGGCCCCCGCGTCTCGCGAGCGGAGACTCTCGAACGGCCACGGGCGGAGGATAGCCGATGCGCCATCGAGCAAGCGCGTCTCCACCCCCACTGCCGTCGCCCACTCCACCTCAGCATGGATCGGCACGATGCGATCTCCCTCCCCGCCGATCAACGTCCAGGAAAGACGCGGGCGGTCGGTGCCGACCACCGCCCCGCTCTCGCCCTGTTCCACGGCGAGCGCACCGACTCGCAGAGCAGTCATGCTCGCGGCTCGGACGCCGCGTCCTCGACCCGGTAGGCCTCGGCGAGGAGATCGGCCATACCCGCGGAGAGCTCCGCGTATTCGGCGGGGTCGAGCTCCCGGAGGCCGCCACTCGACTTCGCGCCGAGGCGGCCGTCGCCGACCATCCGCTCGAGGATCCGCGGTGGGTCGAATCGCGCACCGAGGTGCGTCGAGAGGTAGTTCAGGATCGCGAGGTACGTGTCGAGCCCTCCGAGGTCCGCGCTCAGAAGCGGGCCGAACCGCGCGAGACGCGGACCGAAGGAGGTCCGCACAATCCGGTCGATGTCCTCCGGGGAGGCGAGTCCCTCCTCCAGACAGAGCAGCGCCTCACGGAAGAGGGCGAACTGCAGACGGTTGGCCACGAATCCCGGCGCGCTCCGCACCTGGATCGGCTCCTTGCCGACGGCCGCCATCAGCGCGGAAGCCGCGACCACGGTCTCTTCGCTGGTGCGGGCTCCGACGACCACCTCGACGCACGGAACGATGACCGCGGGGTTGAACCAGTGCAACCCGAGCAGCCGCGATGGGTCATCCAACGCGCCCGCCAGTTCGTCGATGTCGATCGACGATGTGTTGGTCGCAAAGAGGGTGCTTGACGCCGCCAGCTCGTCGATGCGGCGCCACAGTGCGAGTTTGACTTCGACGTCCTCCGACACCGCCTCGATCACCAGCTCGCAGTCGGAGACGGCGTCGTCGAGCTCTCGCAGTGCGATCCGCGGGTGCGCCATGACTTCGACCTGCGCGGCGATGCCGGCGACCGGTTCGACGACCGAGACCCGATACCCTCCATCGCCGAGCGCTAGGGCGATCCCGCGGCCCATGAGGCCACCGCCGATCACCGCGATGTGGGAGGTCATAGAGATTCCTTCGTGTCGATCGGAGTGGGGTCGGCGTCAGAGGTGCGCATCGCGTTCGAGCGGGAAGAGTGGGCGCCGTCGCCGACGGTAGGGAAGCAGCGAGCAGTCCGCGCCGGTGACGCCCGGGGTGTCCACCTGCAAGACCAGGCCGACACGGGGGCCGTATCCCGCCAGCGGCGAGTGCACGCCCTTCGCGACGATCGCCCTGTAGTCGGTCAACGACAGTCCGATCTCCTCCAACTGGACTGGGGTCAGAGGCAGTGTCACCCTGGTGGTCACCACGACGGTCTGCCCCGTCCCAAGGCGGAGTGCAGCGCTGGGCCCGGCGTCGAACCGCCGGAATCCGGCATGCAGCGTGCCCGTCGCCTCGAAGGTGCCGTCGCTGAGCCCGATAACCGTCGCCTTTCCCCTCACCGCGGCGGCGCTCGGGCCGATCACCACGTCGAGGACTCCGCCGACGCCTGTGCGATGGGCGGATGCTGCGGCCGCCGGGTCGTGCACGATCGAGACCAGATCGCGGAAGTCCGTACGGATCGCCGCATCCAGGAGCACCACCGAGTCCCCGGGAGAGCCGCCGCCGACGTTGTCGCCCACATCGAGCAGCAGGACGGGCGTGGCGTCGGTCGAGGAGGCGATCTCCAGCGCCTCCTCCGGCTTCGGTATCCGCGCGTCGAACTCGTCGCGGCGCTCCCACACGCGTTCCGCGAGCGCGCGGGCGAGCTCCGCCGCCTGCACGGGAGCATCGTCGGTGATGACCACTGCGGACATCCCCATCTCTGGCACGTCGGCATACGGATAGCCCTCTGCCACGGTGGCCGTCAGCACCCCCGTTAGAGCCGCCGTCGCGACGACATCGGCAATGACGTCGGACATCGGCGAGACATCCGTGTTCTGGCGGAGGATGTTGATGAAGGCGGGGATCGGCACGAAAGCGAGCGTCGGAACGATGACGCCACGCGCCGCGTCGAACACGAGATGACCGATCTCCTCCGCCATCGGTCGTGCGTCGACGTGCGGGTTGGTCCGGTAGGTGTTCAGCAGATCGGCGGCCTCGCACATCCGCGCACTGATGTTCGCGTGCAGGTCCAGCGAGGTGCCGATGACCACTCCGGGTCCGACCGCGTCCCGGACGACCCCGAGGAGGTGTCCGTCTACATCATCTACGTCCTCCGCGACGGCGGCGCCGTGGAGCACCACGAGCACACCGTCGAAGGGACCGTTGGCGGCCAGGGACTCCCGGAAGTACCCGACCTGCGTGGCGAGCGCCTCCGCTGTCACGGGGCCTGCCGGCACCAGGACGGACAGGACCATCGGTACGAGATCCACCTGCCCGTCCGCCTCGGCGGCGGCGATGAAGCCGCCGGCCGTCGACGCGCTCCCGCGGAACTCGCGGAGCACGTCCTCGCCCCAGAAGGTGCCGGCAGCTCGCACGTAGGCATCGTCCACCTGCACCGGTGCGAAGCTGTTCGCCTCGTGGTAGAAGCCCAGGAGCCCGATCCTGATGCGACGTCGTTCTCCGTTCACGTCAGTGCCTGGAGACTCTGCTCGAACGCGTCGACGGTGCGGTCGATGTGCTCGTCAGTGTGCGCCGTCGACAGGTACCAGCGCCCACCGGGAAGCGTGAAGATCCCGCGGCGCAGGAGCTCGACGATCAGGTCGCCGTAGCGGACTTGGTCGCCGGCGAGGAAGTCGTCGAACGTGTCGAGCCGTTCCACGCCGAGCGTGCACTGCACGACCGGCCCGAGTTGGTTCACCGCTCCAGTGACTCCCGCGCGGCGCAGCACCTCGCGGAGTCCGTCGGCGAGCCTCGCGCCGGCCGCGTCGAGGCGCTCGAACGTCCCCTCCTTGCTGAGCTGCCCGATCGTTGCGACGGCCGCGGTGAGGGCGATCGGGTTGCCGTTGTACGTTCCCGCATGCGTCGTACCGCTGGTGACCTGATCGATGATGCTCGCCTTGCCGACGATGGCGGCGAGCGTGATCCCGCCGGCGATCGCCTTCGCAAGCACCACAAGGTCGGGAACCACCCCGAATCGTTCGACGGCGCCTCCCAGGGCGACACGGAACCCCGTGATGACCTCGTCGAAGACGAGCACCACGCCATGGGTCGTGCATAGGGCGCGCACGGCCTCGAGGAACCCTGCGGGCGGGTGGATAACGCCGGAGTTGATCAGCACGGGCTCAAGGAACACCGCCGCGACATCGGAGCGGTCGGCCAGGAGCGCCGCGAGCGCGTCGGCGTCTCCCCACGGCAGCACATCGACGTACTCGTCGACGTCGGACTGCTGCCCCTTGGTGTCGCTCCTGCCTGCCCGCGGTCGATAGCCGACGAGCATCTGGTCCGACCACCCGTGGTAGTGGCCGGCGAATCTGACTATGCGCTGCTTGCCGGTCCATGACCGCGCGAGACGGAGGGCGCTCAGGTCGGCTTCGGTGCCGGTGTTGGACCACAGCACCCTGTCGAGGTCGGGGTAGGCCGTCAGCAGCGCCTCGGCCGCGAGATACTCCAGCTCATGGCCCGAGCCGTACGTCGCCCCCTTGGTGATCTGCTCGGACACCGCGGCGACGAGCGCCGGGTTGCCATGGCCGAGGATGTTCGGCCCCCACCCCAGCACGTAGTCGATGTACTCGTTGCCGTCCACATCGAACAGCAGTCCGCCCTCACCGCGATCGAAGAAGATCGGATGCGGACGGGCGCTCGCCCTCAGTCCGGTGGAGACGCCACCGCCGAGACTCGCCCGTGCTCGCTCGTAGGCGGCCGCGGATTTCGGCCACGCCTGGATGATGGTCGCTTCTGTCTGGTTCACGGCAGGTCACTCCTTCGCGATGCGGGACGGTGTTGTGGGAGACGGCGCCGGTCGGAGCACGACGACCGAGTGGGCGGGCAGCATCATCTCGCCAGCGTTGTCGAGGGAGGGGCTGCCGGTCTCCTCTCCCAACTGCCGCGCGGCGTACTCCGCACTGCTGGGCAGTCCTGTGATGACGCATCGGACGACGTCGGCGGTCGGGTTCGCGATGAGCATCTCGATCTCGGTATCCCGTCCAGCGGCGATGGCGTAAAGCCCCGAGGTCGTACCGTCGAAGGTCGCGCGCACGCGGGGCAGCCCGCTCAACCGACCGAACTCGCGGAAGACCCCGTACGTCGGAAGTGCCGCGCCGAAGTCGTCGAACAGCCCGCAGTACCAGCCGCGGGGCTGGCCGTCATAGTAGTTCGCGACCGTGACCGAAGTGTCCTGGAGCGCGCAGAGCACACCCGCGGCGAACGACGCGCCCTCCATACCCTTCACGCGGTCGAAGAGGAAGCGCCGCACGCGCACCGGATCGGTCTCGGCAGGGTCAACCTCGGCGATGTGGTTCCACTCGTTGAGGTGGATCTCGACATCGTCGAAGCCGTACTCAGCGAGCCAGCCATCGACGAGGCGCGCGTTGTCGACGATCGACGAGACCTTGTCCGCGTAGGTGTGCCACGAGAAGAAGTCCAGGGGAAGCCGCTCGTCACGACACCGCCGGAGGAACTCACGCGTGTGCGCCTCGTTGATCATGGTGCAGGCCGGTCCGCCGATCCGGATCTCGGGGAAGGCGGCGCGGATCGCCTTGGCCGTCACCGCGTAGAGCGTGAAGTACTCGTCATCGGTGCCACTCCACATGACGCCGATATCCGGATTGTCCGCTTCGTTCCAGATTTCCCAGTGCGCGATCCCGTATGCGTAGCCGTCTGCCCAGCCCTCGTTGTAGTGGCGGATGATGCCCAGGCATACCTGCGCCCACTTCGCCGCGTCGGCAGGCGGATGCACGAAGTACTTGCGCCTCGAGTGCTCGATGCTCTCACCGAGGCGGTACACGATCGACGCGCCGGTGGCGACGATCGAGGCGATGTAGTCGTCGGTGCGGGCGAAGTCGTAGGAGTCCGGATCGGACGGATCCCGGTCGAAATCGGGGAAGATCGTATGGATGTCGACCTCCCACGCATGCGGCCAGTTGGGGTCGTGCAGTCTTACGAAGGGGATCTGCGCCTCGCGATAGAGGTCGGACGCGTCGACGAGTCCGCCGTACGTAACTGGGCCGTTATTCACGCCGTGGAGCGCGCGCACGAGTGTTCCGTCGGGAGCCCCGACATCCAGGACGACCTCGTTCATCGCGTCGACTCGCGCACTAGTGTCGAGCTGGTGAGGAACTCCTCGGTGAGCGACGCGCCGAGACCGGGGCGCTCCGGCGGAGACATGCGGCCGTCCGTGACCTCGAAGTGCAGCTCGACCATGCGCGGGTACACGTCGTTCAGGAACGCACGGAGCACCTCCTGGTAACCGACGATCGAATGCGAGGCCGCCAGATGCAGACCTGCGAGCAGGTTAATCGGCCCCGTGCAGTCGTGCATAGATGCCACGACGCCGTAGGAACTGGCGAGGGCGAGGATGTTCCGTGCTTCGCTGATGCCGCCGCACCATGACGGATCGAGGTGGACGTAGCCGATACCCTCGGCTTCGAACATCCGCCGAAACTCCCATCGGCCCATCAGGTACTCGCTTGCCGCCACCGGCACCTGGCTCGCGGCATGCAGACGCGAGAGCACGGTCGGGTCGTTCGCGAGAACCATGTCCTCCGCCCAGCGGACATCGAGGTCCTCGACCGCGCGCAGGATTTGGATCGCCGGAGCGAGCTGCCACTTGCCATGGCCTTCGAGCATGATCTCGATCCGGTCGCCCACGGCGGAGCGGATCGACTCGAGGATGCCCCGCCCCGTGGCGAGGTCGCGCCCGGTGATCGAGCGCCCACCGTCGGCGTCGGCGAACTGGTCGAAGGGCCACAGCTTCATCCCTGTAAACCCCTGTTCCAGGAGCTCCGCGGCGAGGTCACCCGGGTCATTGAGGGCCCGCCACAGGTCGTCCTTGTCCGCGTGAGGACCGCGGCCCACGACGCTGCCCGTGGCATACGTGGATCCGGCGCAGGTGTTGTAGACGCGGGTCGGCATCTCCCCCGCACCCCCGAGCATCTGGTAGACCGGCGCGCCGAGAAGCTTGCCCTTGAGGTCCCACATCGCGAGGTCGACGGCCGAGAGCGCCCGCATGTCGGTCCCGCCGGCCCCCCGCCGCGCGGAGGCCACGTACTCGCGCTCCCACAAAGTGCCGTCGCGCAGCGCATCGGTGCCGATGAGCGCAGGGGCGATGACCTCGTGCACGTAGGCGGCGACGGTCTTCGGCGTGTAGTAGGTCTCTCCCAGGCCTACGGCACCGGAGGAATCGTGGATCTGGACGAAGGTGAGAGTGGCCGCGCCCGCGTTAGGGTCATGCAGCGTCTCGACGCGTTCGATGGTCATTGTGCACCTTTCGTAGATTGCATCAACTGGCGCCCCCGTCGATGGCGAGCACCTGGCCGGTGATGAAGGACGCTTCCGAGCTGAGCAGGAAGCGGACCGTGTGGGCGACGTCTTCCGGCAGACCGCGGCGTCGGATGGCCTGGGTTGCGATCACGGCGTCGTCGACGTCCGGCCCGAAGCGCTCGGTCTCAGACTCCGTACGGATGGCGCCAGGCATGACGGCGTTGACCCTGATCCCGTCGGCGCCGACCTCTCGCGAGAGCGTGCGCGCCATCCCGAGCAATGCGGACTTCGAGACGCTGTAGTGGAGCCGCCCCGGTTGGCCACTGCGTGCCATGGTCGAGCTCACCAGGACGATGCTGGCGTTCGGACTGGCCGCCAACAGATCGAACGACGCGCGTGCGACCAGCCAGGCGGCGCGTACGTTCACGTCCATCGTGAGGTCCCAGTCGTCGAAGCTGATCTCGCGCCAAGGCGTGATCCGGTCCACCGCCGCGTTCGAGACCACGGCGTCGAGTCGTCCGAAGTCTGACGCGATGTCCGCGACGAGCGCTGTCACGGCCTCCGGGTCCCGGAGGTCGGCGGAGTAGGCCACGGCGCTTGCGCTAGTGGAGGTGAGTTCCGCGGTCAGCGCCCGCGCCTTCGCCTGCATCGGTTCGGTGGGTTCGTGGGCGGCCGCGATGTCCCACCCAGCCTCGATGAGACTGCGGCAGGTTGCTGCACCGATGCCACGCGAAGCGCCAGTGACGAGGGCGACGGGACGACCGTCGTCGACGCTCATCGGATCGCTCCCATTGCCAGTCCGCTGCGAAGCTGGCGGTGCATGGCGATGAACAGCGCCATGATCGGCAGTGCCGCGAGCAGGCTCGCTGTCACGATGATCGGGTAGAGGATCTCGCCCCCGGCGAGCGGCGACACGGACTGCCGGTTCCAATCGTTGAGTCCGATCGTGATGGGGAACAGGTTCGGATCCGTGAGCACGAGCAGCGGGATGAGGTAGCTGTTCCAGGCGCCGACGAACATGAGCAGGAAGACCGTCGCGAGGCCGGTCCGCGCCACCGGGGGGATCATGGTCGTCAGGATGCGTGTCTCGCTGGCACCGTCGACGCGCGCGGCGTCGATCATCTCGGTGGGCACGGAAGCGTCGAGGTATGTCCGCAGAAGGTACAGACCGAAAGGGCTGACCATCGTGGGTAGGACGACGGCGAGTGGACTGTTGATGAGGCCGAGCCACCCCATCAGCTGGAAGATCGGGACGGCGAGCGCTGTGCCGGGGATCATCATCGCTCCGATGATGATCCAGAACAGCACATCGCGTCCCTTGAACCGCCACACCGAGAATGCGTAAGCCCCGAGGTACGACGTGACGGTGGCGCCGAGCGCGCCGACTGTCGCATAGCCGATGGAGTTCGCCATCCAGCGGGTGAAGATGCCGCCGTCCTGTGTGAAGACGCCGGCGACGTTCTCGAAGAACTGAGGCTCGGAGGAGAACCAGAAACCGAAGGTCGAGAAGATGTCACCGTTCGACTTGGTCGCGTTCACGACCACCCATTCGAGCGGGATCAGGACGTAGATCGCCATCGCTGCGAACAGCACCAGGCTCGATGTCCGCGTCCCCCAGCGGCGAGGGGCGCTCGTGCGGCTCGGCGACGTGCCGCCTCGCGCGGGTGCGGAGCCTTTGCGGACGGGAGCGAGCGTCTGGGCGCCGGTCATGACACGTCCCGGTAGCGCCGCGTGACGCGGAGGTAGACGACGGAGAAGGCAATCACGATCGCTCCGATCACGAAGGTCATCGCCGAGACGTAGTTCATTTGCTGTCCCGAGGCGGCGAGCGAGTAGGCGTAGAGGTTGGGGGTGAAGTCAGAAGTGATGACCATCGGTGCGATCGTCTGGAGCACCTGCGGCTCGGCGAACAGCTGGAGCGTGCCGATGATCGAGAAGATGACGATCGTGGAGACGACAGGGAAGATCATCCGGGTCTTGATGCTGAGGGCGATCCGCATCGGGCCCGCTCCATCGAGGCGAGCGGCTTCGACAGTCTCAGGCGGCACGCTCTTCAGCGCGGAGTAGAACACGATCATGTTGTAGCCGGCAGCGAGCCAGATCCCGATGTTCGCGATCGAGGGCATGATGAGCTCTTTGCTCACAAGGTTGAGATCGATGCCGAACCACCCAGCGATCTCAGTGAACGGGCTGATGCTCGGGCCGTAGAGGAATCCCCACATGAGCGTGGCGATTACGGACGGGATCGCATACGGAAGGAAGAAGAGCGTCTGGAACACCCCGTGGTAGGGGACCGCGCCCGAGTCGGCGACGAGGGCGAGCAGGAGCGGCAGCAGGATCGCGACCGGGATCGCGATCGCCGCGTAGAGCACGATCCGCCCGAGAGAGCCGAGGAAGGACGCATCGGTGAGAACGCGAATGTAGTTCTCGAGACCGACGAACGAGACGCCGCCTATGAGCTTCTTGGTGAAGAGGCTGTTGGTGAGCGCCCCGACGAGGGGCGCGATGAAGAAGACCGCGAAGAGCGCCACGAAGGGGAGTACGAGCAGGTAGGGCACCCATTGCCTGCGCACCCACCATCGTCTTGATCGCACCATTGCCTCCAGTTTGTATGACGATAGATAGGTTTACATATCAATCTGGACGCAGTCAACCCCGAAGCGAGCGATGGATGTCGCACCGGCTCGGGGGAGCCTTGACACCCCGGATCATTGCGGGGCATCCACCGCAACAGTGCGAGGACGGAAGGGGGCGAGTGGTCGAGCGCTTCAGAGGGGCGTGCGGACCGCGGGGGCTTCGCCTCGCAGAAGCATGCCGATTCGTGCGGACACCTCACGCAGTCGTTTCCCTAGGCGCTCCACGACTGCTTCATCGACACGCACCATCGGCCCGGAGACACTGACTGCGTAGCGTGTGTCCTCGCCCGCTTCGATCGCCGCCGCCACGCACACGGCGCCCATCTCGTTCTCTTCGTCGTCGATGGCGAACCCGCGCTCTCGCGCGTGGACGAGCTCGGCGATCAGAGCATCCGTTGACTGCACCGTGCGAGGAGTCCGCTGCTGGAACTCGACATCATGGAAGATGCTGCGCACCGTTTCATCGTCGAGGTTCGACAGCACGGCCTTGCCCAATGCGGTTGCATAGGCCGGATCCCGCTCCTCCATCGAGGTCATCATGCGCAGCGGGTGGAGGCTTTCGAGAACCTTGAGGTAATGCACCTCCGGACCGACCAGTAGTCCGAAGTTGACCGTCTCCCCGAACTCCGACTGGAGATCCTCGAGGAACGGGGTGGCGATCTCGACAGGATCCACGTCGGATCCCACCATCGAGCTCAGGGCTCTGAGGTTGCTCCCGGGCACGAATCGCCGCGAGTCCTTGTCCTGCGCGATGTAGTCACGTTCGATGAACGTGTTCACGATGCGATACACCGCGGCCCTCTCTACGCCGGACGCCTCCGCGAGCTCGCCGAGGGTCATCGGACCGGACCAGACGATTTGCTCCAGCACATCGAGCGCCTTCTGCAGAACGTTCACCGTCTGACGGCTTCCGTTCGGCCGCGAGATCGAGTCGTGAGTACGCACCTGCACCTCTTCACTGTGTTGACGGAGCCCAGAGCAGAAGTATCACCCTCGACTCCCATCCCTGGATCGGACAAGTGTAAACCAATTGTTTGCACACCAAGCTTTCCAGTCTCACGCGAGCCCAGAGTTTGGTAGACAAATCCGCATTGCGCATTACAAACTTCGCTGATACGGTCGGCGCAGCTCTGCATCTCACGCCCTTCAGAGGAGACCACGTTGCGCACGATCTCGAAGCTGCTCACCGCGATGCTGGCATCGGTCGCTCTGCTCGCGACCAGCCTGGTGGCGAGTGCCCCCGCCTACGCCGCCGCGACCACCTATTACGTCAGTGCGTCCGGCGGCAGTGACACCAACGACGGCCTGTCCCCAGCGACCGCATGGAAGACGCTCGCGAAGGTGTCGGCGCGGACCTTCTACGCAGGAGATTCCGTCCTCCTCAAGAGTGGCGACACCTGGAGCGGCGAGAGCCTCACGCTGCTCGGCAGTGGAACCTCGTCCAACTGGATCACCCTCAGCGCCTACGGAACCGGGGCGCGCCCGGCGATCAAGCCGTACCCCTCGGTCGCCGCCATCCCCGCCGAGAACCCCACGGACCCGGCGGCGAACGGCATCCTTTACGCGATCTATCTCCACAACGTGGCCGGCTGGAAGATCAAGGGACTGGAGATCGGGTTCTCTAAGAGCGGCATCGTGCACGTCAACGACGCCGCCGGAGTGCGTGACGGCCTCTGGATCGAAGACGTCTACGTGCACGACATCGTCAAGTGGCCGTTCACTCCGTTCCCCGACCCGGAGAACCGAGACCCCGTGCTCCAGCGCATGTCATATTCGGTCGGCATCTTCACGTTCCGCGAAGAAGGCTCGCCGGCCGAGCGCCTGCAGAACGTCACCATCAAGAACGTGACCGCGGAGCGTACCGACGCTCCCCTCGAGGTGCGGCATGCCGACAATGTCAACATCAGCGATGTCCATTCCGTCGACTCCTACCGCGAAGGCCTGCAGCTCACAGGCATCAACTACGGCACCGGGAGCTTCAGCGGAACGCTGAAGGACAGCAGCTTCATCCGGTCCGGGTTGAGCGGGATGCCCTGGGGCACCGCCGGCGTGCAGTTCAACGCCGTGAAGAACTTCGTCGCCGACAATATCGAGGTGAGCCACACGCAGGCTCCCAACGATGTCGACGGCGTCGGCATCGACTACGAAGGACTCAACGTCAACGTCACCGTCAAGAACAGCTACATCCACGACAACTTCGACGAAGCAGTGATGATCTACCGAAACCCCCAGTGGAGCGGTGGTGTGGAGAACGTCAACACCAGCTTGATCGACAACGTGTTCGAGAACAACGGACTGGGTGCGCTCGTTCGGCCACATGCCGCCTTCCTCACCCACGACTTCAACGTGGGCAACGGTGGGACGATCACCGGGAACACCATCGTGAAGAGGGACCGCGATCAGTCGCTGAACGTCATCGCTGGCCGCACTCCCGAGCTAAACGAGTTCTGGCCTGTCGACGGCGGCTACACGATCGGCGGGAACGTCGTGAAGCTGAAGAACGGCAACATTGTCAACTACGCGTCCACCGGCTTCGGCGGCACACAGGGTGCCGGCAACTGGAGCTATCGCCAGTACGACGGCTCGAGTCTGACGAACCTAACCTGGAACGCCACCAACCGCACCTGGGTCGGCAGCTCGCCGTACATGCTCGTCGGCGAAGACTGGATGCACCCTGCCGGCGGCGTGCTGGCGGAGCGGATCTGGACGGCACCGCAGGCCGAGACCATTCGCATCACCGGCAACCCTCGCAAGACGGATTCCGCGCTGGGCAACGGCGTGATCACGAGCATCTGGAAGAACGGCACGCAGATCTGGGCGAGCGGGGTGACCACCACGACCCGGGTTACTCACGATCTTCAGGTGACTGTCGAGCCGGGCGACCTGATCGCTTTCGTGCTCGATGCGCACGGCGACACCTCGTACGACAAGACCACGTGGAATCCAGTGGTGGAGGAAATCCGACAGACCATCTACACGCCGAGCACGGACTACGCGTCCGCCCAGGGGTTCTACAACTGGCGCTACAGCGAGGTGAGCAGTTCCGGTGAGGGCGACCTTGTGTGGGACGCGGCGAACAAGGTGTGGACGGGCTCGGTCGCCAACCTCTACGTCGGCCGCGACTGGCAGCATCCGGGCATTGGCCGACAGTCCGTCCGCAAGTGGATCGCGCCGACCTCGGGGACGATCGCCATCACCGGCATCGTGAAGAAGTACGACACCACGGGCGGGAACGGCATCATCGCCGGCATCCGCAAGAACTCCGCGTCTCTGTGGACGTCCGGCCCCGTAACGACGCTCGCCGGCGTGTCCACTAACGCCACCACGACGGTCGCGGCGGGCGACATCATCTCGTTCACGGTCGACGCCAACGGTGAGTCGTCGTACGACAAGACGTCGTGGGATCCGACGATCGTGCTGACACCGTCGTTCGACTTCGCACAGGCGATGTCGCCGTACTGGGAGAGCACGAAGATGTACAACGAGTCCGTGCAGATGATCTCCACGGGAGGCGGAGCGCCTCAGGCGCCACTGCTCTTCACGCCGACCGGCCAGATCGTCGTCAAGAACTCTGCGCTGACGACGACCTACGCGGAGGGCACGGACTGGGCCTATGACGCGGCGACGAACTCCATCCGGCTCCTGCCGGGTTCGGCGGCGGCGTCGATGACGAGTGCCGAGTTCTCGCCGACCACCATCCCGACTGGATGCTTCTCCGCCGACAAGGTGGGCGGCGGGACCGTCCTCGGATGCGAGGGCGGCTACCTTCACGACCGCCAGCTCGCGGTCTCCTATCCCCATGCCGCGTCGGGATGGGGCGGGGTCCCGATCTATCAGGGCGCACAGTTGCCAAAGACCGTCGCGAAGCTGACGTCCGGATCACCGATCGGCGTGACCCTGTACGGCGACAGCATCTCGGTGGGCCACAACAGCACCGCCTCTTTCGGCGGCACGCCGAACACTCCCAACTGGGGAACGCTGGCGATGGTGGCGTTACAGGCGAACTACAGCTCGCGCATCACGTTCCGCAACCCCTCCTCCTCCGGTGAGGACTCCGCCTGGGGGGCAGCCAACGCCTCTACGCGGGTGGCCGCAGACCATCCGGATCTCGTGGTGATCGCGTTCGGGATGAACGATGGGACGGGGAACGTAACGGCCGCCGCCTTCAAGGTCAACGTGCAGTCGATCATGAGTGCCGTCACCGCGGTGAACCCCGACGCCGAGTTCATCCTCGTCGCCCCGACAGTGGCAAACCCGGTGACGACATACGCCGGCACCCAGGCCACGTACAAGGCGGCCCTCGACCAGCTCGCCGGCGTGGGCGTCGTGGTCATGGACATGACGGGGCTGCACCAGAGGTTGCTATCGGAGAAGCGCTTCCAGGATATGACGGGCAACAACGTCAACCACCCGAACGATTTCCTCTCGCGGGCCTACGCACAGGCACTCGCCACGATCCTCATCCCCTGAGCGCACTGGAACGCAGAACACGCCGAACCCTACTTCGAGGATGCGGCGCTTCTGCGTACGGAATGACTGCTCGCCGGCGGCGACGTTCTTGTACCTCGGTTTGGACGACACCAACACCCTCGGAGCCGCCAAGGGCGTATTCCAGTCTTACCAACCCAGCATCCCATCGGCGTGATCCTCGAAATCCGCCGGCCCGGCGATGACCCACCAAGATCCTCATGAACGGCCCAGGGCATGCCGTCGTCGACTGCGGGACCACCCCACCGACATCGAGACCTAGCGACGGGACGCCCTCGTGACGCGCAAGCTGCCGTCCAAGCCCGCATCTTCAGCCACCCACACGAGAAGAACCAGCGTGACTACTCCTCCTGCCGATCCGCGCATCACCGAACTCCTCGACGCGATCGCCACCACCGCCCCCGGCCACACGACCACCTGGACCAACAGCGGCATCGAGGTGGCCGTTTACGGCCAACGCCGCGACGAGCTCCACACTCCCGCACCCGGGGCCGCCATCAGTGTCTCGGGGCGCATCCGCCCCATCCACAACGCGTCACCGCGTCGAGGCTGGGAGCGGCTATACGTGGACGATGTACCGCAGCCCGACCAGGGTGCCGACTTCGTCTTCCGCGTCGGCGCATCGGGCTCGAAGGTGTCGCGTGAGTCGCACTGATCCCGGGATCACCGGCACCGCCACCCTCACTGCGGTCGACCCCCAGTTGATTGCCGCGATCGAAGCGGTCGGGGCGGCCGTCGGAGTGCGGGCGACCGATCGCCTCGCGGGCGCGCACGACGCATCGCATTACCTCCTCATCCCACAGGCCGTGGTGACCCCGACGGATGTCGACGAGGTTGCTCGGGTGATGGCCGCGGCCCGTGCGGTTGGTGCCTCGGTGACGCTCCGATCGGGTGGGACGAGCCTGTCGGGTCAGGCCGGTACCGATCAGTTGCTGATCGACACCCGCCGCCACTTCCGCCGCATCGACGTCCTCGATGACGGTGATCGAGTGCGGGTGCAGCCTGGTGCGACGGTGCGTGCGGTGAACACCCGGCTGGCGCGGTATAAGCGCAAGCTGGGTCCGGATCCGGCCAGTGAGATCGCGTGCACCGTCGGCGGGGTGATCGCGAACAACTCCTCCGGGATGTCGTGTGGCACCCACGCCAACGCCTACCGCACCCTCGAGTCCGCCATCCTCGTGCTCCCATCTGGCACCGTGCTCGACACCGGTGCCGTCGACGCCGCGGAGCGGTTCGCCGAGGCTGAGCCCGAGATCCATGCCGGGGTGATCACGCTGCGTGACCGCATCCGGAGGAACCCCGATTCGGTTGAGAAGCTGCGAACGCTGCATGCGATCAAGAACACGATGGGGTATGGCCTCAACTCGTTCCTCGATCACGATGACCCGCTCGATATCCTCACCCACCTGGTCGTCGGGTCGGAGGGCACGCTCGCGTTCGTCGCCGAAGCGACCTTCCGCACCCTTCCGGTGAAGCTGAACCTCGCCACCGGGCTGCTCATCTTCGCGAACCTGCGTGACGCGACCGCGGCACTTCCGGCACTGGTCGAGGCAGGATTCGCGACGATCGAACTGCTGGATGCCGCATCTCTACGCGTCGCGCAGCACGACCCCGAAGCGACCCCCGACCTCACCAGCCTCGTCGTTGTCGATCATGCGGCGCTGCTGGTGGAGTTCCAGGAGGAGTCCGAGATATCCCTCGTCACGCGCCATACGGCTGCGGCCCCGGTCCTCGCGTCGCTGCCGCTGGTGAATGAGGTGAACCTCACGTCGGATGCCGCGACTCGTGCGCAGCTGTGGCACATCCGCAAGGGGTTGTTCACCGCGGTCGCCGGTTCCCGTCCGGCGGGGACGACGGCGCTGCTGGAAGACATCGCCGTACCGGTGGAGCGTCTCGGCGAGACCTGCGAACGGCTCATCGCACTGCTCGAGCGCCACGGGTATGAGGGGAGCGTGATCTTCGGTCATGCGAAGGACGGCAACATCCACTTCCTCGTCAACGAGCGCTTCGACGACCCGTCCCTGCTGGCCCGCTATGAGGCGTTCACCGAAGACATGGTCGCCCTCGTCCTTGCCCAGGGTGGCACGCTGAAGGCCGAGCACGGCACCGGACGGATCATGGCCCCGTTCGTGCACCGTCAGTACGGCGACGAACTCTACGACGTGATGTGGCAGGTGAAGCGGCTCATCGACCCCGGTCTGGTGATGAACCCCGGGGTGCTTCTCACTGACGACCCGCAGGCCCACACCCGGCACTTGAAGACCGCCCCAACTGTGGAGTCCGAGGTCGACCGGTGCGTGGAGTGCGGGTACTGCGAGCCGGTCTGCCCGTCCCGCGATGTGACGCTGACGCCGCGCGAGCGGATCGTGCTGCGCCGAGAGATCCAACGCGCGACCGACTTGGGCGACGAGATCCTCGCCCGCGCCCTGCGCGACGAATACGGGTACGACGGGGTGCAGACATGCGCGGTCGACGGCATGTGCCAGACCGCGTGCCCGGTGCTGATCAACACCGGTGACCTGGTGCGGCGGCTGCGGAAGGAGCATCAGAACGCGGTCGCGCAGGCCGGGTGGAACCTCGCCGCGAAGCAGTGGGATGCCGTCTCGGCCGGGGGCGGCGTCGCCCTGACGGTCGCGAACGCGGTGCCGACCGCTCTGCCGGCGCTGGCGACGAAGCTCGGACGAGGCATCATCGGCGGCGACACCGTCCCGCTGTACACCGAGGACCTGCCCGGAGGCGGTTCGCGGAGACGAGTGATCGATGCGGAGGTGCCAGTAGCGGTGTTCTTCTCGTCATGTACGAACACCATGTTCGGCCCGGTTGGCGGCGACGGGGTCGCGGAATCGTTCCTGCGCCTGTGCGAACGCGCAGGCGTGAAGGTGAAGACCCCCGATGATCTGCCCTCGCTGTGCTGTGGCACCCCATGGAAGTCCAAGGGTCTGTCCGACGGGTATCAGACCATGACCGATCGGGTCGCGGCATCCCTCGCCCGCGCCACCGACGGTGGACGCCTACCGGTCGTCTGCGACGCCTCAAGCTGCACCGAAGGTCTTCACGTGCTTCTCGACGCCGCCGGGCGGGCGGACATTCGGGTGGTCGATGCGGTCACGTTTGTCGACGAGCACGTCCTCTCACACCTCCCCGTGGGCGAGAAGGTCGCCTCCGTCACGGTGCACCCGACCTGCTCGTCCACGCATCTCGGAATCAATCCTGCGCTCACCAGGGTCGCGGGGGCGGCGGCGGAGTCGGTCGTCGTTCCAGAGAACTGGGGATGCTGCGGCTTCGCCGGAGACCGCGGGATGCTGCATCCAGAACTCACACACGCCGCGACCCGCCTCGAAGCCGCTGACGTCGCCGCAGCCGGATCCGACGTGCACGCATCGCTCAACCGCACCTGCGAACTCGGCATGACCCGCGCAACCGGCACCCCCTACCGCCACATCTTGCAGGTGCTCGAAGACACTATCCACACGGGAGAGCGACAGTGACCGGTGTGCGAGGGATGCACGAGGACGATGCGGCGGATCTGCGGTCGCTGGTCGTTCGGTTCGGCATCGCCGTGGCTAAGCTCGAGATCATCGAACGCCTCGCCCAGGGGCCAGCGACGATCGCCGACCTCGGAGCCGCGTGCGGGTACACCCGGCACGGGGTCGAGCCTCATCTGGACGTGCTCGAGAGCCTCGGTCTGATCTCGTCGGCGGTCGTAAGGGTCGAGGGGGTCTGCCGACCCACCCGCCGCTACGCGCTCGAGGAGCATCGCCTCGACGACCTTCGTTGGGCGCTGCACGACGTGCTCGACTTCACCGATGCAGACGCGCGGCGGCGGTCCGCGTGAGCGGACGGGTTCGAACGCGCGCAATCGCCGCGATCACTGACCGGAGACGGAGTGGGTGACTACGACCACGCGCCGCTGCTGGGACTGCCACGGGTGGCCACCGGAGTGGCGCACTTCCTCGCCGAAGGGCCGATGTGGGACCCAATCCGAGGTCGCATCCTCTGGGTCGACATCATGGACGGCGCGGTCCACCAAGGGCGGTTCGCCTACGGCGGCGCGATCGAGGCCGAGGATACGGTGGCGTTCCCCGACACGGTCGGCGCTGTCGCCGTGTCGAGCGCGGGGGAGTGGTTGGTTGCCGGCACCCGACGTCTTTATGTGCGCGACGTCGACGGAGGGGTCACCGCTGGCCCCGAGCTCGTCGATGTCGAGGGGCGCCGGTTCAACGATGGGAAGTCCGACCCTGCTGGGCGCTTCGTCGTCGGCACGAAGGGTCCCGGCGACGAGCAGCTCGTCCAGGTCGATCTCGATGGCGTCACGGTCCTGGACGACGACCTCACGCTGTCGAATGGTCTCGCCTGGACCCGCGACGGCCACACCCTCTACACGGTCGACACAATGAGCCGTCGCATCCATGTCCGCGACTATGATCCCGCCACGGGTGCGGTGGGTGTGCGACGGGTGTTCCTTGAGATCAAGAAGGGGTACCCCGACGGGATGACGATCGACAGCGACGACCATCTGTGGGGCGCGTTGTGGGGCGAGGGATGCGTCGTCCGCATCGCGCCGGGCGGTCGCATTGTGGGGCGCGTCGACGTGCCCGCTCCCCACGTTTCTTGCCCCGTGTTCGCTGACCCTGATCTCGAAACGCTGGTGATCACGACGGCCACCCAGGGTCTGAGCCCCGAAGACCTCTCCTCACACCCGCTGTCGGGGCGCCTATTCACAGTCAAGACCGGGCACCGCGGCATCCACCCGAATCTGTGGGCCGGCACCCTGCAGAGCAGCACCCCCTCCCTGGAGGAACACACCTGAAGGTCCTGCGTATCGGGGGAACCCTCCGCCGAGAGATCCGCCGCCCTCGTCTGCGACGACCGCGATATCGACCGTCCGACGCCGTGACCGACTTCGAGGAGGCCGTCTTCGGGTCTCCGGATGCCTGCACCACGGTCGTACCCCCCTCCGGCACCATGGGCACGCCGAGCAACTCGGTGCCGGCCGACGCACCCCGATGATGCTGATTCGATGGGGAGACGGGCTCTTTGCAGCAGCCAAGCGAGGTTCCTTCGGCACCGCCGGTCGAGTGGTGGCCCTCCAGAGAATGCTCGGACACGCGTCGGCTGCCATGACCCTCGGTGTCTATGCGGATCTCTTCGACGAGGATCTCGATGCCGTCACAGCAGCCATGAGCCGTGCTCGTTCGGCAGCACTCGTGTCCAAAATGTGTCCAGGCGAGGCCGAGGATAGCAACTGAGCTTCTGGCGATCCCAGTGTTTTCAAAGGGTGACGCGCACATCGAGGTTGACGCGACGGCGGGAGTCGAACCCGCGAACACCTCCGGGTATGAACCGGGGGCCGGGAGCCGCCCGGGCGCCGCGATGGATCCACGCTAACCCGAGGCATCCGTCGAAAACGTCTGTGTAACCGAAGTTTTCCCTATGCGACACAACGTGACACAAATGGGTCAGGCGAGCGGGTCCCAGATGAGCTCGACGCCGGCCGCCGGGGGCGCCTGGCCGCCGCACGCGCACACGCTGCCGCTCGGTCGCTGGTACCGCGCGTGATCGCTCAGGTGCAGCCGTCGGCGTCGGCTCGGAACGTAGCGCGTGCCGTGCCCGGCGGCCGGGCTCTTCCGCACGCCGAGTGACGACAGTGGTCGGCGCTTCCCGTTCTGTGGGTCGCGCGAGTTCGGCGTGTCATTCGCGGGTTCCGCGGCGATCTAGGCTAGGTGGATGACAACGGCGACCCGGCGAGGCATCATCGCTGCGGCCACCGCCCTCATCCTGCTCGCCCTCGGTGCCGGCGTCGGCGTCGTCGTGGGCGACGCGCTCGGCACCCACGTGCAGCACTTCGACCTCATGCGCCCCGGCGCACCGATCGTCGCCGAGGCCGAAGCATCCGTCGCCGGACCCGGGTTGATCGCGACGATCGCCGGCCATCGCAAAGCGGAGTCGACCGCCGAGGCCGTCGACGCGGTCGCGGCCACCGCGCGCGTGCGCGACGGGATGCAGAAGACGGATGATCTCGACACTCCGCCTTCGGCGGCACTCGATCCGGTGGCCTCGACCTGGCGCGACCCCGCCATGAGCGAGGCCTACACCGGCGCGACCGACACCCTCGGGCTGCTCGGCGCCTACCGCGAGATGCTCCTCGAGCAGACCGAGTGGCACCGTACCCTCGCACCCGTGGCATACGAGCGGTGGAAGACCGCCGGTGACGACGACGTCGAGCGCGCCGCCGCCTACGTCGCCGCGTACGAACGCGACGTCGACCACTCCGCGTGGAATCTCACCGCCGCCGAGCTCAGCACAGACCGCGACCTCGCGATGGCGTGGGCCGCCCGCATTCTGCTGCTGCTCGCGCTCGCGTGGGTCTTGATCGGCATGCTGTCGTCGCGCACGCGCCTCGTGCGCCGCCCCGGCGCCGCGGCCGCGCGAGCGGCGTGGCTCGCCTCGACCCGCCCGTGGCGCGCGAGGGAGTCGACGCTCGGCCTGCTGCCGCTCGACCGGTGGCTGCTGCTGATCATTCCGGCGGGCCTGCTCGTGGCGACCCGGGCGATCCAGACATCGCTCCTGTCATGGACGCACCTTGCCGTCGTTCTCGGTGCGTGGCTCGTCTTCGCGCTCGTGCTGCGGCTGTGCGTGCGCAACCGCTCGCCGTACCCCGTCATGGCCGCCATCGGCGGGGTGGTCGTGCTGCGCTGCGTCGTGAGCCTCATCGCGGTGTCGTTCACGGGCCCGGGCGGGTACTGGTACGGATTCTGGACTGCCCCGACGCTGCGCTTCGCCTACATCACCGTGGCGTTCGCGCTGTTCGCGTGGGCGTTCGTCGCCGGCGCGTGGGCGCTGTCGACCCAGGTCGGCGCGCGCCGGGCCATCGGGTTCGTGCTCGCCGCGGTCGGCGCGGGCCTCGCGATTCCCGCGTTCGTCGTCGCCCTCGTGGGGCTCGAGCAGGCCCTCACCGTCTGGAACGACCAGATGGGGCTGCTCCCGTGGGGCGTGGTGCGCATCCTCGGCGTCACGACGTTCCTCGAGATCCCGCCCGAGACGGCGTGGTACGCGGCCGGTCTCGGCGTCGTCATCGCCGGGGTCGGTGCGCTCCTTGCCGCGAAATGGCGGCCGGTCGCGGCATCCTGAACCGGCTCTCGAATCAGATGCACCCGCGGCGGTATGGGCGGCGCCGCCCCGGCCGAGCTGCCCGTATCGGAACGTGCCGGAGGCGCACTGACGAGGCAGCCGCTCAGGAGGCCATCGCCTGGGCCTGCGCGACCGGCACGATGTCTTTGCCGAGCGGCATGAGCGAGATCGGCACGAGCTTGAAGCTCGCGATGCCCAGCGGAATGCCGATGATCGTGATGCACAGCAGCGCGCCGGTGACGATGTGTCCGATCACCAGCCACCAGCCTGCGAGAATCACCCAGATCACGTTGCCGAGGAATGACCCGACCCCCGCGCCGGGTTTGTCGACGATCGTGCGGCCGAACGGCCACAGCGCGTACAGACCCACGCGGAACGACGCGATCGCCCACGGGATCGTGATGATCGGGATGCACAGCACTACGCCCGCGAGCACGTACCCGAGGAACATCCAGAAGCCTGACAGGACGAGCCAGATGATGTTCAGCAGGGTGCGCATGGCTCGATTGTGTCAGTCGGATGCCGCGAGACGGCTGGGTGTCCGCTCGGGCCGCTCGAGGCCGCGCTGCACCCGCCGGATGAGCCCTACGACCCCGGCGACGAGCACGAGGCCGCCGATCGCGAGCAGCACGTAGGCGACGATCGCGGCGGGCGAGAGAGTCAGCATCCAGTTCGCGAAGCCGTCGCGCCGCGCGGGGCTCGAAGCGACGAAGAGAACGGATGCCGCGGCCCCCGCGAGCACGAGCCCCCACACGATCGCGGCCCAGCGGGTGCGTGGGCGGGGGAGCGGGCGGCCGGCCTGAGGCGTCGTCGGGACGGGCGGGGCGGCGGCGGGTGCGGCCGGAAGCGGTGCGGTGAGCGAGGGTGCGGCGGGCGCCTCGCCGGCGACCGTCGCCCGCTCGTGCTGGGCGGACTGGCCGTGGTGCCGGCCGGTGGGGTTCGAGGTCATGGCGGAATCCTTCGGGTGAGAGGCGGGGTGCTCAGCGCACGTAGACGGTGATGTAGACCGAGCCGTTCGTCTGCGTCAGGTGAACGGACTGCGAGGTGAGGCCGGTGCTGCGCGGGTCGGAGTTGCGGGTGGACCACTGGAACCGCGCGCCGCCGCCCGGCCGGTCGGTCGCGCGCACGACCCCGTCGTCGGAGATCTCGCCGTTGGACTCGCGTACGCGCGTGTAGGTCACGCCGCCGGCCTCGAGATCGGCCGTGAGCGACAGCGCGGTGCCGGGAGTGACCTCGATGAACGTCGCCCCGACCCCCTTGCGCACGGTGATGTCGCCGGCGGTGACGTGCTCGGTGTCGCTCAGCCGGCCGAGCGCGATCGTCGTCGTGCCGAATGGCTGGATGTACTCGCGGTCCCACGACGCCGTGCCGGTATTCGTGGACCCGATGACGAGGTTGCCCGGCCCCGCGCTGAGCGCCGCGATCACGCCCGAGCCCACGAGCACGATCGCGACCGCCGCGAGGAAGCCGCTGCGGCGTCGGGCGACCCCCGCCACGACCATTGCGAGCGACACGACCATCGCGGCGACCAGCACTCCGATCGCGCCCGCGAAGTCGGCCGTGTCGGTGTCGCCGAGCGCGAAGAGCGACGAGGTCGCAGCCGCCACGAGGGCCGCGCCGAGGGTCGCGACGACGAACACGAAGCTCGTGCGCGGCTTCGTCGCCCGGCGCACGCGGCGCCGCTCTGCCGCCTCGGCGGCGAACGCCCGCGCGGCCGCGTCGCGCTCGACGCGGGCCTGCTCGCGCGCGGCCTGTTCGGCGTCCTGCTGGCTGCGCCGCCACGCGTCGCGCTGCGCGAGCCACTCGTCGTGCTTGGCACGCCACTGTGCGATCTCGTCGCCGGTGGCGGTGGGCGCGGCGACGGGCTCCGGGCCGGGCTCCCCGACGGGCTCCGGGCCGGGTGCCTCGATGAGGTCGGGGGCGGGCGCGGGGTCGAGGTCGGGGGCGACGGCGGGACGCGCCACCTGCTCGCCCCCCACGAGTGAACCCGGGGCGGCGGGGTTCGCGGAAGCCGTTCGCGAACCGGGCACGGTCCCGCCCCGGGGGTCTTTGGCGGCTCGCACGGCGAGCCAGATGCCGAGCGCCACGAGGGCGCCGACCAGCAGTACGGTGAGCGCGGTGCCGAACACCGGGCTGCCGCCGAAGCTCCAGAACTCCCACGCGCGGTCGAACACGGCCGCGAACGGCCAGAAGACGATGCTCATCAGCCACGGCACGATCGGGAAGACGCTGATCGCGGCGATGATGAGCACCGCGACCATCGCGGGCTCGAAGCGTCCGCGGAACAGCTGCTGCAGCAGGATCCGCCCCTGCGTGTCGGGCAGCAGCGCCCACGCCACCGCGTAGACGAGCAGCGCCGGCAGCCCCACGATCGCCGCGACCACGAAGATGCCCCGCACGATGATCGGGTCGATGCCCATGCGCAGCGCCAGGCCCGAGCACACCCCGCCGATCCAGCCGTGCGTGCGGGGGATCCCGAGATCGCGCACCCACGAGAAGAAGCGGTTCTCGGGCGCCGGCATGCCCGCGGGGGCGGGCGGCGGCGGCCCCGGGTCTGCGGCGGGGGATGCCTCGGGGGCGGCGTCAGCCGGTGCGGGTGGCGCGGACGGTTCGGTCATGTCTTCAGCGTGCCGGGGGCGGGCGCCGGGCCGCTATGGGGTGGATCCCTGATTCGACCCTGATCTCGGCTTCGGCCCGTCGGCGTCGTCGGACGCGGATGGTTGTATGGCTTCATGACCTTCGCCGCCGCCCGGCCCGCGCCGCCCGACGCGCCGCCGCGGCCTCCCCTGCGGCGCCCGCGCGAGTGCGCCGTGTCGGGCGTCTCGGCGGGTCTCGCGGCGCACCTCGGCGTCTCGGTGTGGCTCGTGCGCACGCTCTTCGTGCTGCTGGTGCCCCTGTGGGGCGCCGGCCTGCTCATGTACGCCTGGCTGTGGGCGTTCATGCCGTGGGCGCCGGCCGAGGGTGGCGACGAGATCGCGGATGCCTCGCCCTCGCGTCGCGCGCCGGTGGCGTGGATCCTCACCGGGGCGTCGGTCGTCGCCCTCGTGGCATCCTTCTCGATCACCGCCGTCTACGGCAGCCCGCTCGTCATCATCACCGAGGTGCCCGCGGCATGGATCGCCGCGGTCGCGGCGACGACGGCGTTCGCGGCGGGGGCGGGCCTGTGGGCGACGATGATCGACCGCGCCGACCCCGCGCGCGGACCGCGGCAGGAGCTCGCCGTGCGGATCACGGCGACCGTCGTGCTCGTGGTGCTGATCATCACGGTGGTCTCGACGATGCGGCAGACAGGGCCGATGGGGTTCGGGGTTGCGCTCATCCCGATCGCGGGGCTCGCGCTCGTCTACGCCTCGACCCTGATGCGTACGTGGCGCGAGCTGTCGCAGGAGCGCATGCGCCGCATCCGCGAGGAGCAGCGCAGCGAGATGGCCGCGCACCTGCACGACTCAGTGCTGCAGACTCTTGCGCTGATTCAGAGCAGGGCGGGCGCCTCGAGCGAGGTCGCGCGCCTGGCCCGTGCGCAGGAGCGCGAGCTGCGCGCGTGGCTGTACGACGGGGATGCCCCGGCCGACAGCGACCTGCCCACCGACCTGCGCGACTACGCCGCGGCCCTCGAACTCGACTACCCCGTGCACATCGACGTGGTCTCGGCGGGGCTCTCGGCGGAGCGCGCGAGCGGCGAGGTCGCTGCGGCCGCGCGCGAGGCGATGCTCAACGCGGCCCGCCATGCGGGCGGCGAGGTGTCGGTGTACATCGAGGGCCGCGCGACGGGCGTCGACGTGTACGTGCGCGACCGCGGGCCGGGGTTCGCGATCGACGCGGTGCCCGGCGACCGGCTCGGCGTGCGCGAGTCGATCCTCGGCCGCATGCGCCGCGCGGGCGGCACCGCGAGCGTGCGCGGGGGCGTCGGCGGCGTCGGCACCGAGGTGCACCTGCATCTGGAGGGCGCGCCGGGGGAGCCGCGCCGTGGGTGACCTGCTGCGGGTCGTGGTCGTCGACGACCACTCGATCTTCCGCTCGGGGCTGCGCGCCGAACTCGACGACTCGATCGACGTGGTCGGCGAGGCGGCCGACGTCGCGGGGGCGATCGCGGTGATCGCGGATGCCGCGCCCGACGTCGTGCTGCTCGACGTGCACCTGCCCGGCGTCGAGACCTCCGGCGCTCCGGCGGCCTCGGGAGGCGAGGCAGTCATCCGCGAGGCGTCCGCTCTGTCTCCGCGCACGCGCTTTCTCGCGCTGAGCGTGTCCGACGCGGCCGAGGACGTCGTGCGGGTGATCCGCGCGGGTGCCCGCGGCTACATCACGAAGGGGTCCTCCGGCACCGACGTGGCGCATGCGGTGCACGCGGTCGCGGGCGGCGACGCGGTCTTCTCGCCGAGGCTCGCGGGGTTCGTGCTCGACGCCTTCGGTGCGGCGGCGGGGGAGACCGCCGTCGCGAGCGACGAGCTCGACCGCCTCTCAGCCCGCGAGCAGGAGGTCATGCGCCTCATCGCGCGCGGCTACTCCTACAAAGAGGTCGCGGCCGAACTGTTCATCTCGGCGAAGACCGTCGAGACGCACGTGTCGGCGGTGCTGCGCAAGCTGCAGCTGTCGTCACGCCACGAACTCACGGCGTGGGCGTCGGCGCGGCGCCTGCTCTGAACCGGCCGGCACGGGCGAACCGAGTCAGCGGACGACGAGTTCGCCGCCGCGCACCGGCACCGTCCAGCGGTTGCCCGCCGGTGGGAAGACGCACACGTAGTGGTCCGAGAACGCGCACGGCGGAAGGTAGGCGCGGTTGAGGTCGACGGTGGTCGTGCCGTCCGCGGCGGGGGCCGCGATGCGCAGAAACCGGAACCGGTAGCTCTCGCTGCCGCTCGTGGCATCCGAGAACGCGGCGAACAACGACCCGTCGTCGAGCACGTCGAGGGTCAGCCCCAGGTCGGCGCCGCCCAGGGCGAACGACACGACGCCGTCGTAGGTCGTATCGGCGCGGTGGCCGTCGACCGACTCGGCGGCCTCGTGCGTCGGGGTGCGGCTGAAGACGGCGGGCGCCACCAGGGCGGGGTCATACGCGGCGCGCACGATGTGCGAGATGCCGCGGCGGGCGGCAGCCTGCGGATCGAAGACCCGCAGCGCGAGCGCGCCGTCGCGTGCGAACCCGCGCAGCTCGAGATCGCCGATCGCGAGCGCGTCGCCCGGTGCCAGCGCCACCGTGCCGGGGAGCCCCTCGCCCGAGCCGATCGCGGCGAGGCCGTCGGTGTGCCACAGTCCGGGGGCTGCGGCGGCGGGTCGCGGTGTGGCGTCGAGCCAGTCCGTCGCGGCGAGCGAGGCGAGCCCGCGCGGAGCCCAGACCGCTCGATCGCGGGCCTTCTGCCACACGGCGTAATCATCGATCATCCGACTACCCTATCTATGCGCGCATGTGTATAGCATGACCCTATGTATGAGGGTGACAACGCAGAGACCGAGGCGGTCACCCGCGCCCTCGACCTGCACTCGCTGCGCATCCTCGTCGCGATCGACCAGCACGGCTCGATCAGCGCCGCCGCGCGTGCCCTCGGCATCGCCCAGCCCACCGTCACCCAGCACGTGCAGCGGCTCGAAGCCCGCCTCGACGCCGCCCTCGTCGCGCGAACCCCCCGCTCTGCCCGGCTCACGCCCGTCGGAGCGATCCTCGCCGCGCACGCCCCGCGCATCGACGCGAGTCTCACCGCCGCCGCGACCGAACTCGCGCGCGCCCTGGGCCGCCGCGGCGGCACCGTGCGGCTCGCGGCAGCGCCCGACACCATCGATCACGTCGTCGCCGCCGCTCTCGGGCAGCTCGCCGACGAGCTGCCCGACATCGTGGCGAGCCTGATCGAGGCCGTCGACGACGCCGACGCGCTCGCGATGGTGCACGACGGCCGCGCCGACATCGCCGTCACGACCGACGTCACCGGCGCTGCCCGCCACCCCGCGCTGCAGCGGTCGGGCCTGCGCGGCGTGTTCCTCTTCGCCGAAGAGATCATCGCCGTGACCGCGGTCCCCGTCTCAGGCGCCCGCATCGACCCGGCCGAGCTCGCCGACACCCCGTGGATCCGCGGCGACGGCACCATGGGCGACGTCGTCGCCGCCGCGATCGGGCGGGCCGAGGCATCGGCCGATCTCGTCGTCAGCCGCCCCCACGCCGCCGTCGCTCTCGCACTCCACGGCCGCGGCACCGCGTTCGTGGCCGAGGGCGACCTCGCCGGCCGGGTGCTTCCGTCCGGCGTCCGGGCCGTCGCCCTGCGGCCGGCGCTGCGCCGCCGCACCTCGGCTTCGACGCTCGTCGAAGCCGCGCGCATCCCCGCCGTCGCCACGGCGCTGCGCATCCTCGCATCCCACCGTCCCCCTGCAGAGACCGACGCCCTCGTCGACGCCCGCCGTCGAAGCGCCGGTCACCGAGCGCGGTTCCAGGCCGCACCCACCCCGAAGGAGAGCGCCACCATGCCCTTGCCGTCCACCTCTCGTCTGCTCAAGGCGGGGGCCGTCGCCGTCGCCGGCGCGCTCGCGCTCGCGGCGTGCTCGAGCCCCGCGCCGAACGAGTCCACCGGCGCCGACACCGGCGCAGACATCGACCACATCACCGTGGCACTGCCCGGCTCGCTCTCGTCGCTGTACGTCGGCCAGGAGGCCGGCATCCTGAACTACTACATCGCCTCGATCGTGCAGGAGGGCCTGGTGTCGATTGACGCGCAGGGCCGCATCCAGCCGGGGCTCGCGGAGTCGTGGGAGCAGACCGACGACATCACCTACGTGTACGAACTGCGTGACGACGCCAAGTTCCAGGACGGCACGGACGTGACCGCCGACGACGTCGTGTTCAGCCTCGAACAGGCGCGCGACGAGACGGCGTCGCCGGGTCTGGCGTACTACCTGAGCAATGTCGACACGATCGAGAAGACCGGCGACAGCGAGGTCACGATCACCCTGACCGCGCCCGACGCCGCATTCGCCGCCAACATGAGCACCGGCGGCGCCGCGTTCATCACGTCGCAGGCGTTCTGGGAGGCCAACGACGGCGCGGTCGGCACCGCCGACTCGCTGCTGCTGGGCTCGGGTCCGTACCAGGTGACCGAGTTCGCCCCCGACTCGCACGTCACGTTCGAGCGCGTCGACACGTGGTGGGGCGAGCTTCCGAAGGTGAAGGAGATCACCGTCGAGTTCGTTCCCGACGAGTCGACCCGCCTCATCGCCGCGCAGTCCGGCGAGCTCGACGTCGCCTTCAACGTGCCCCTCGCGCAGTCCCAGCAGTGGGAGAACCTCGACTCGATGCGCGTGGAATACGTCAACGACCTGTCGTACGTGGGCCTCTACTTCAACACGAGCGTCGCGCCGTTCGACGACCCCAAGGTGCGTGAGGCGTTCGCCCACGCCGTGGATCGCGACGCCTACGTCGACAAGCTGCTGCGCGGCCACGGCGAGGCGGCCACCGCGATCATGACCCCCGAGTCGCTCGGCAAGGCGTACGACGCCGACGAGGCGCGCGAGAAGCTCGCCGGCATCCCGCAGTGGGACTTCGACCTGGATGCCGCCAAGAAGGCGCTCGCCGCGTCGTCGGTGCCCGACGGCTTCGAGACCGAGATCCTCACTCCCAACACCGGGCCGCAGCTGGGCACCGCGGCACAGGCCCTCGCGCAGAACCTCGCCGAGATCGGCATCACGCTGAACGTGCGCGAAGTGCCGATCGAGGAATGGCTCGCGAGCCTCGACGCGTCCGGCGACCACGGCGTGAACTACATGTGGTACTTCTCGACGCTCGGCGACCCCGGTGAGGTTCCCGGGTACGTGCTCGGTCCGGGCAACCCCTCCGCGTGGGAGGACCCCGAGGTGCTCGACCTGCTCGCGCAGTCGTCCGTCGAGTCCGACCCGGCCTCCCGCATCGACCTGCTGCTGCAGGCCGAGACGATCCAGGCCGAACAGGCGATCAACGTGCCGCTGTGGTGGGGCCAGTCCGCGACCGCGTTCGCGAACGACCTCGGCATGCGCGACTACAGCTCGTTCGCCTTCATCTCGTCGTGGCCGACTCAGCTGTACCGGGCAGGCAAGTGACCCAGACGGTCCCCTTCCGAGCGCGCGCAGCGCGGCATTCGTCCCTGGGGCGGATGCTCGCGCTGCGCGTGCTCGGCATGCTCGCGGTGCTCTTGGTGCTCTCGGTGCTGATCTTCGCGCTCGTGCACCTGGCGCCGGGCGACATCGTGAAGAACCTGCTCGGCAACCGCCCGGCCTCGCCCGAGGCGGTGCAGGCGATCCGCGACCAGTACCACCTCGACGATCCCGTGTGGCTGCAGTACCTGTCGTGGCTGGGCGGCGTCCTCACTGGCGACCTCGGCCGGTCGATCCGGCTGCAGACCTCGGTCGCCGACGCGATCGGCAGCAGGCTGTGGCTGACTCTGATCCTGTGCGGGCTGGCCTTCGCGGTCGCGCTCGTCACCGCCATCCCGTTCGGCGTCCGCAGCGCGGCCAAGGCGGGCGGCGCTGTCGACCGCGCCGCGAACGGCTTCGCGATCATCGGGATGTCGGCGCCGACGTTCGCCATCGGGCTGCTGCTGCTGTGGGTGTTCGCGTACTACCTGCGCGTCTTCCCGGTCTACGGCGCGGGCAAGGGCGGACTCGACACGCTCTGGCACCTCGTGCTTCCGGCCGTCACCCTCGCGCTGGGCCTCGGCGCGATCGTCCTGAAGCTCACCCGCACCGCGATGCTGCGCGAGCTCGAGGCGGACTACGTCACCTCGGCCCGTGCCCGCGGCATCGGCGAGCGCGCGGTGCGGCGCATCGCCCTGCGCAACGCCGCGATTCCGATCGTGACGGGCGCGAGCCTCGTGCTCACCTTCCTCGTCGGCGGCACCGTGCTCGCCGAGACCACGTTTGCCCTCCCGGGCCTGGGCACGCTGCTGCAGGACTCGGTGCTGTTCAAGGACATCGCCGTCGTGCAGTCGCTCACGCTGCTGATCGCCGTCGTGATCGCGGTGATCGCCCTCCTCGCCGACCTCGCCTACCTCATGCTGGATCCGCGCCTGCGCCGGACGGGGCTGCCGTCATGACCGCCGCCTCCGACCTTCTCTCCGCGCCCGTCGGCCCCTCTGGCCGTCGCACACCGCTCACGGCGGTGCTCGCCCTCGCGTTCCTCGCGGTGGTGGCGGTGGCCGTCGTCGCCGGGCCCCTGGTCGTGCCCGACGCCATGCGCCAGGACATTCTCTCCGGATTGCTGCCGGCCGGCTCGCCGGGGCATCCGCTCGGCACCGACGAACTGGGGCGCGACATCCTCGCGATGACGGTGGCAGGCGCGGCATCGGCCCTCGTCGGCCCCGTGTGCGTCGCGATCGGCTCGATGGTGCTCGGTGTCGTGCTCGGCACGCTGGCCGGCTACCAGCGCGGCTGGCTCGACGTGGTCATCAGCCGCTGGACCGACCTGCTGCTGGCACTGCCGGTCCTGCTCGCGGCGATCGTGGTGTCGGGCGTCTTCGGCGGCGGCTACTGGGTGATCGTGGTGCTTCTGATTCTGCTGTTCTCGCCCTCTGACATCCGCATCGTCCGCGCCGGCGTGCTGGAGCAGTCCGCGCGCCCGTACATCGAGGCCGCGCGCATGCTGTCGCTGTCGCGCTGGAGGGTGATGTTCCGCCACATCCTCCCGAACGTGTCGACCCTGGTCATCACGAACATGATGCTCAACGTCGCGTTCGCCATCGTCGCGTTCTCGTCGCTGTCGTTCCTGGGGGTCGGCGTCGCGGCCGGCACCGCCGACTGGGGCCGACAGCTCACCGACAACCGCGCGATCATGTTCGACAACCCGGCCGCGGTCGTCGTTCCGGCGCTGCTGATCATCCTGGTCGCGTCGTCGGTGAACTACCTCGGCGACTGGGCCGGCCAGCGCCTGTCGCGAACGGGGGACGCCGCATGACCGGCGTGCGCATCGAAGGCCTCTCGGTCACCGGACCCGACCGGGTCATGGTCGCGCCCTTCGACGCCGAGATCGCGGCGGGGCGCACGCTCGCCCTCATCGGCGAGTCCGGCTCGGGCAAGACGCTGTCGGCGAAGGCGCTCGTGGGCCTGCTGCCCCGCGGGTTCCGGGGTGCAGGCTCGGCGCGGGTCGGCGAGACCGCGTTCGCGCTGGACGGGACCGATGCCGCGTGGCGGCGCCTGCGCGGCGGCACGGTCGCGCTGCTGCTGCAGGACCCGTTCACCAGCCTCTCGCCGGTGCACCGCTGCGGCGCGCAGATCGTCTGGACGATCGAAGCCGCACGGGGTCGGCGCCTGTCGCGGGCCGAGCGCGACGCTGAGATCGCCGCGCGGCTGGCCGAGGTCAAGCTCCCAGCCGAGGTCGCCCGCGCCTATCCGCACCAGCTGTCCGGAGGCATGCGCCAGCGCGTCGCGATCGCCGCCGCGCTGGCGGCCGACCCGCGGCTGCTCATCGCCGACGAGCCCACGACCGCGCTGGACGCGTCGAACCAGGCCGAGATCCTCGACCTGCTGCGGTCGATCCAGCGCGAGCGGCACCTGTGCGTGCTGCTCATCTCGCACGACCTCGGCCTCGTGCGCGGACGCACCGACGAGGTGCTCGTGATGCGCCACGGCGAGGTCGTCGAGCGCGGCGCGACCGCGACGGTGCTGGCCGAGCCGCGGCATCCGTATACGAAAGCCCTGCTCGAAGCCGACCCGGTGCTGTCCGAGCGCTTAGCGCCGGCGACCGCCGCGCCCGTGGGCGAGGCCCTCGTCAGCGTGCGGGGACTCGGCAAGCGCTTCGGCGACCGCACGGTGCTCGATGACGTGTCGCTCGACATCCCCGCGGGGCGCATGGTCGGAATCGTGGGCGAGTCCGGCTCGGGCAAATCGACGCTCGCACGCTGCATCGCGGGCCTGGAGCATGAGGACGCGGGCACCATCGCCTTCGACGGCGCCGCCCTCGCCCCCGGTCGCGGGTCGCGCACGCCGCAGCAGATGCAGATCGTGTTCCAAGACCCGTACTCGACCCTGAACCCGATGATGTCGGTGGGGGCGATCCTGCGCGAGGCGCTCGGGGTCGCCGGGCGCCCGGCATCCGAGGTCGGCACCCTGCTTGAGACCGTCGGGCTCGGGCTCGAGTTCGCCGGCAAGCGACCCGCGCAGCTGTCGGGCGGGCAGCGCCAGCGCGTGGCGATCGCGCGGGCCCTGGCCCCGCAGCCGCGGCTGCTGATCTGCGACGAGTCGGTCTCGGCGCTGGACGTGTCGGTGCAGGCGCAGATCCTGGGCCTGATCGGGCGGCTGCGCGACGAACTGGGCATCGCCGTGCTGTTCATCTCGCACGACCTCGCCGTCGTGCGGCTGCTCGCCGACGAGGTCACCGTGCTGTGGCGCGGGCGCGTGGTCGAGTCGGGTCCGTGCGAGCGGGTGCTCACCGCGCCCGAGCACGAGTACACCGCGCTGCTGGTGGCGGCGGCGCATCGCGAGAACACGTCGGGCGCCGCGTCCGACCGAGAGGAATGACGGTGTCGTCTGACGAACAGATCCCGGCCCCCGCGGCCGTCCCCGACGAGCAGTTGCAGGCGGCGCTGGGCGCCGATCGCGCCGCGCTGTGGACGCTGCCGCGTGAGGGCTACCGTCCTGAGCTGTCGGTCGTCCGCGACCACGACGGCGCGCCGCGCGCGGCCGTGCTCACGAGCGGCCGCCCCGCGACGGCGGCGACGAAGATCGTCGACGTGTGGTGGCGAAGCGGCGCCGAGGCCGACGCCGAAGCGCTCGTGCGCTCCGTCGTCGAGCGTGCGCGCGAGCGCGGCGACGTCGCGGTGAAGTGGCAGGTGGCACCGGATGCCCCCGCCCCGGCGCTCATCGAGGCGCTCGGGTTCGCCGAGCTGCGGCATCCGTGGAGCGCCCTGGGCACCGAGGGGACCCGAGGCTTCGTGCGGTGGCTGACGGATGCTCCGGCCCGCGAGCCCGGCTACTACGCGCAGTCGACCCTCTTCACGTGCGGGTCGGTCGCCGCCCTCATCGCGGCGGATGCGCACGGGCACGCCGGCTTCGCCGGCGACGGCGTCCGGGACCGCGACCTCGAGGTCGGCTTCTGGCGTCGGGCCAGCAACTATCCCGCGTGCGAGCCGGTGGGACTGGCGGTCGCGCTGCAGGAGCATCTGCCCTCGCTCGGGGTCGAGGTCGCGCTCGACCACGACGGGCCGGTGCTCATCGAGGGCTTCACGGGCTTCGACCGCGACTTCCGCGCCGAGCTGCAGGCCGAGTCCGCACAGCGCGCCGAGGCGCTCGGGATCCCGCTCCGTCGCGACCGCGCGGCCGTCGACGAGATCATCCGTCGCGTGGGCGCGGGCGAGTGCGCGCTGCTGCTCATCGACGAAGAGCCCATGCACGGCGAGACCGGGCCGCACTGGGTCACCGCGCACGGCGTGGCAGGCGCCGCGCTCGTGGTGGATGACCCGTGGATCAACGTCGAGGCGGGCGAGACGTGGGTCGACACCCACGCGATGCCCGTCCTCCCCGGCGACGTCGATCGGCTCGTGCGCTGGAGCGACGCGGGCTACCGGGGCGTGGTGTTCACCGCGGGGCGGTGACTCGCCCGCGGTCTTCGTGAGGAGAACCAGCGGGCGAAGGGAGTTCTCGGATGAATTCCTCCTCGGTTCGCTCGTTCTCCTCGGAATCCGCGCCGGGGCTCCGGTCGGAGGCTCGCGTGTCGGCGGCCGCGCCTAGACTTGGGGGGCCATGACCGACGCCAGCACCCCTCTCATCGTCGGCGGTGACCGCGGGCCGCGCCAGGGCGCCGGCCGCCCCGACGAAGACCTCCTCGAAGGCCTCAACCCGCAGCAGCGCGAGGCGGTCGTCTACCGCGGCCCGGCGCTGCTCATCGTCGCGGGGGCGGGGTCCGGCAAGACGAGCGTCCTCACGCGCCGCATCGCGAGCCTGCTGCGAGGCAAAGAGGCGTGGCCGAGCCAGATCCTCGCGATCACCTTCACCAACAAGGCCGCCGGAGAGATGCGCGAGCGCGTCGAGCACCTCGTCGGCGACAGCGCGCGGGGCATGTGGATCTCGACGTTCCACTCGGCGTGCGTGCGCATCCTGCGCCGCGAGGCGCAGCAGTTCGGCTTCACGTCGTCGTTCACGATCTATGACTCGGGCGACTCTCGCGCGCTCATCAAACGGCTGGTGAAAGAACACGAGGCGGATGCCTTCGGCCTCACGCCCGCCGCCGTGCAGAGCCGCATCTCGAAGCTCAAGAACGAGCTCGCCGACGCCGAGTCCTTCGCGCGCCAGGCGAACCTGAGCGATCCCGCCGAGCGGGTGTTCTCCGAAGTCTTCGCCGCCTACCAGCGCGAGCTGCAGCGCGCGAACGCGTTCGACTTCGACGACCTCATCGCCCAGACGGTGTACCTCTTCCGCGCGTTCCCGCACGTGGCCGACGTGTACCGCAGGCGGTTCCGGCACATCCTGGTCGACGAGTACCAGGACACCAACCACGCCCAGTACGCGCTCATCCACGAACTGACCAGGCCGGTGGGCTCCGATGCCGCGCCCATCGCGGCCTCCGGCGGCATGATGATCTTCGATGCGCCGCCTGCCGCGTCTCGATATACGCCTGACGGCGCACTCGACGACCGGACTGCCGGATCATCGCTGACCGTCGTCGGCGACTCGGACCAGTCGATCTATGCGTTCCGCGGCGCCGACATCCGCAACATCACCGAGTTCGAGCGCGACTACCCGGGCGCGAAGGTGGTGCTGCTCGAGCAGAACTACCGTTCGACGCAGAACATCCTGTCGGCGGCGAACGCCGTCATCGGCAACAACTTCGACCGCAAGGACAAGAAGCTGTGGACCGATGTCGGCGCCGGCGAGAAGATCGAGGGCTTCACCGGGTACTCGCAGCACGACGAGGCGCAGTTCGTGGCCGACGAGATAGGCGCCCTGCACGGCGGCGGCATCGACTACAGCCAGATGGCCGTCTTCTACCGCACCAACTCGCAGTCGCGCGCGCTCGAAGAGATCTTCATCCGCTCGGCGGTGCCCTACAAGATCATGGGCGGCACGAAGTTCTACGAGCGCGCCGAGATCAAAGACGCCCTGGCCTACCTCGTGGCCGTCGCCAACCCCGCCGACGAGATGGCGCTGCGGCGCATCGTCAACCGGCCGCGCCGCGGCATCGGCGACGTCACGATCGAGACGATCGCGCGGTATGCCCGCGACGAGCAGATCACATTCCGCGATGCGCTCGCCAACGCCCCCGCGCTCGGGGTCGGCCCCAAGATCCAGGCGGCGATCACGCATCTCGACGCGGTGCTGGCCGAGGCATCCGATCTCATGCTTCCGCCCTCGGGCGAGCTCGCCCCGCCGACGGCGATCACCGAGGGGCTGCAGGTGCTGCTCAACAAGGGCGGCTACTACGACGCCCTGCGCGCCAGCCGCGACCCGCAGGACGAGGCGCGGATCGAGAACCTCGACGAGCTCGTCGCGGTCACACGCGAGTTCGCGCGCAACAACCCCGAGGGCACGATCCTCGACTTCCTCACCGAGGTGGCGCTGGTGTCGGATGCCGACGACCTCGACGACGCGTCGGGTTCGGTGTCGCTCATGACGCTGCACACCGCCAAGGGCCTCGAATACGACGCCGTGTTCCTCACCGGCGTCGAAGAAGACCTGATCCCGCACCGGATCTCGGCCGGCGAGCCGGGCGGCCCGCAAGAGGAGCGACGCCTGTTCTACGTGGGCATCACGCGCGCCCGCAAGCGCCTGTACCTGTCGCTCGCGATGACCCGCGCCCAGTTCGGCGAGGTGTCGGTAGCCATGCCGAGCCGGTTCCTGCAAGAGATCCCGGCCGAGCTGCTGCACTGGAGGCAGTCGCCGGGCGATGTGAACTCGCGCGGCGGATCCCAGTCGCGGGCGCTGAACGCGCGGCGCGGGGCGGGATCCGGGTTCGGCGGGTCTGGCTCCGGCGGTCGCTACGGCGACGACCTGGTGCCGCTGGCCAAGCGCACCCCGACCGGGTCGATCGAGAAGTTCGCCAACCGCATTCCGGCCAAGATCCGAGACAACGGCGATCTCGAACTGGCGCCGGGCGACCGCATCCGTCACGACGACTTCGGCGAGGGCCGGGTCGACCTCGTGACCGGCGAGGGCGCGAAGCGCGTCGCCCACGTGCGGTTCGACAAGGCCGGGGCCAAGAAGCTGCTGATCAAGGTCGCGCCGATCGAGAAGCTGTAGCGCGGTCGTCCGCGACGGGGGGCATCGAGTGGGATCGCCAGACACGGAGTCCGCCACCGTCGGGCAGGTGCTGTGCGTGGTCGTGCGCACAGCGGCCGCCCGCGTGACCGGCACCGAGACGGCTGCGCTCGACGATGAGCCCGACGGGGTGCACCAGCACCGCACGGCGGTGCGGCGGCTGCGCAGCGTGCTCGCGGGCTTCCGCGCGCACCTCGACGAGGCGGCGACGAACCGGCTTCGCGTCGAGTTCGCGGTGTGGGGTCAGCAGTTGGGACTCGTGCGCGACACCGAGGTGCGCGCCGATGTGGCGGCGGCCGCGATCGACGAGCTCGACCTGGTCGACCCCGACGTGTGGCGGCGCCTCGTCGACGACGAGCGCGACGAGTACGGCCGCGCGCACGCGAGACTTCGCCACTTGTGGGACGAGCCGCGCGCCCGCGCGCGCCGGGCGGCGTTGCGCGAATTCGCCGCCGATGTGCCGTTGACGGGCGAGCCCGATACGGATGCCGCCGACGTGCGTGCGGTGGTGCGTGACGAGGTGCGGCGGGTTCGGCGTGCGGCGAACCGCAGCGACGGGTCGATCGAGTCCCTTCACGCCGTGCGCAAGGCCGGACGCCGGCTGCGGTACGTGGCCGAAGCGCTTTCAGACGCGGCGCCCGAGCTGTTCGGCGAGGACTGCGCCGAGTTCGCCGAGGCCGGTGAGGCCATCCACGACGTGTTCGGAAACCACCGCGACGTGCTCGTGTTTCTGGAGCAGCTGCAGCTCACCCGGGCCCGCGCGGGCCGCGCGGGCGAGCGCGTCGAGTCGTACGATCTGCTGGTGTCCCGTGCGCAGCAGCGCGTGGGCGAGTTCGCGTCCGAGTTGGGCGATGTGCTGAAACGGGTCGGCGCCGCGATGCCCGACCAGTAGACCGCCGGATCACGACGGTTCAGAAGCCGACGACGAAAGAGAGCATGACGATGCGTGGAGTCACGATGTACGCGCCGGGCGACGTGCGGGTCGACGACCGCCCGATGCCGACGATCGAAGAGCCGACGGATGCCGTCATCAAGCTCGCCGCGACCTGCATCTGCGGGTCCGACCTGTGGCCGTACCGCGGGGCGAACCCTGTCGACCACAACCAGATGGGGCACGAGTACGTCGGCACCGTCACCGAGATCGGCTCGGCGGTGAAGAACATCAAGATCGGCGACTTCGTCGTGGGCTCGTTCTATGCGTCCGACAACACGTGCGAGATCTGCCGGGCGGGCTACCAGACCCATTGCGTGCAACGGCAGGCGCCGGGGGGTGCGCAGGCTGAATACATGCGCGTCCCGCTCGCCGACGGCACGCTGGTCGCGACGCCCGGTCAGCCCGACCCCGAGCTGATCCCGTCGCTGCTCGCGGCATCCGATGTTCTCGGCACCGGCTGGTTCGCCGCGGTGGCCGCCGAGGTCGGACCGGGCAAGACCGTCGCGGTCGTCGGCGACGGCGCCGTGGGGCTGCTCGGCATCCTCGCGGCCCGTGAACTGGGCGCCGAACGGATCATCGCGATGAGCCGACACGCCGACCGGCAGGCTCTCGCACGCCGGTTCGGGGCGACCGACCTCGTCGCCGAACGCGGCGACGAGGGTGTGGCCAGAGTCAAGGCCCTCACGGGTGGCCTCGGCGCGCACTCGACGATCGAGGCGGTCGGCACGCAGGAGGCGATGCAGCAGGCGATGCGCGCCACGCGCGCCGGGGGCCACGTGGGCTTCGTCGGCGTCTCGCACGGCGTCTCGGTCGACGGGCGGCGCCTGTTCTCCTCGGGCATCCACCTGCACGGCGGGCCCGCGCCCGTGAGGCGGTTCCTTCCCGACCTGATCCAGCTCATCTGGGACCGCAAGATCGACCCCGGGGTCGTCTTCGACCTCGTGCTGCCGCTCGAAGAGGCCGCCGAAGGCTACCGCGCGATGGACGAGCGGCGCGCTGTCAAGGTGCTGCTGACGGTGTGAGGCCGGTGCGGGGCGCGGGTGTCGTCACGGAGCGGGCGAACCTCAAGGGCGCAGGGGCACGCCCCGGCTCTACCGGTAGTTGACGTACTGCAGGTCGACGTCGAGGTCGGCGGCCTTCAGCAGCCGCTGCACCTCCTGCAGGTCGTCGCGCGACTTGGACTGAACGCGCAGCTCGTCGCCCTGGATCTGCGCCTTGACGGACTTGGGGCCCTCGTCGCGGATGATCTTCGCGATCTTCTTGGCGTTCTCGGACGAGATGCCGTCCTTGATGGTCGAGGTGAGGCGGAACTCCTTGCCGCTGGCGACGGGGTCGCCCGACTCGAGGCTCTTCAGCGAGATGCCGCGTTTGATGAGCTTGGACTGGAACACATCGAGCACCGCCTTCGCGCGCTCCTCGGAGTTCGCCTTGATGAGCACGGCTTCGCCGCTCCACTCGATCGAGGCGCCGGTGCCCTTGAAGTCGTAGCGCTGCTCGACCTCTTTGCGCGCCTGGTTGAGGGCGTTGTCGGCCTCTTGGTGATCCACTTTGCTGACGATGTCGAAGGAGGAGTCTGCCATGCGCGGCAGTCTAGCCGCCGGCTCGCGGACCGACGGCGAACGGATGCCCCGCCCCGCGGCATCCGTCATTCCAGGCGTCTCGCGAATGATCACGAGATGGTATCGGCTGCGGGTTCGGGATTGCGCGGAAGAGGGTCATCCGAGAGACTGTAAGCGCTTGCAGTGCAATGTGAGCGACCGGGTCGCCGCCGACTGGGCGGTCGCCTGTCCAATGCATTCGAGAGAGGCACACTCCGATGAAGGTGAACAAGAAGGGTGCAATCGGCCTTGCTGCGCTCGTTGCGGGCAGCATGCTCGCACTCGCGGGCTGCGCAGGCGGGGGATCGTCGACTCCGACCGAGCCCGCCGCCGGCGAGCTGACCGTGTGGGTCGACTCCGACCGCGCCAAGGCACTCAAGGATGTCTTGGCGGACTTCGAGGACGAGAAAGGCATCACGGTCAACCTCGTCATCAAGGACAACTCCAAGATCCGCGATGACTTCACCGCGGCCGTTCCCACCGGCAAGGGCCCCGACATCACGATCGGCGCCCACGACTGGCTCGGCTCGTTCGTACAGGACGGCCTCGTGCAGCCGGTCGAACTCGGTGACAAGGCATCCGAGTTCCAGGATGTCGCCATCTCGGCGTTCACGCACGACGGCAAGGTCTACGGTCTTCCCTACGCGACCGAGAACATCGCGCTCATGCGCAACGCCGACCTCGTCCCCGAGGCGCCGACCTCGTTCGACGATATGATCGCCAAGGGCACCGCCGCAGGTACGAAGTACCCCTTCGTCGTCGGTCTCGACCCGGCAAACGCCGACCCGTACCACCTGTACCCGTTCCAGACCTCCTTCGGGAACTCCGTCTTCGCGCAGAACGCCGACGGCACGTACGACGGCTCGCAGCTGACCATTGGCGACGAGTCCGGCCAGGCCTTCGCGACGTGGCTCGGCGCGCAGGGCGCGGCCGGCACGATCAACCTCAACCTGACGCAGGACCTCTCGAAAGAGGCCTTCAACGCGGGTGAGTCGCCCTTCATCCTGACCGGCCCGTGGAACGTGGCCGACGCTCAGGCCAAGGGCATCAACATCGCGATCGACCCGATCCCGTCGGCCGGTGGCCAGACCGCTGCTCCGTTCGTGGGCGTGCAGGGCTTCTACGTGAGCGCGAAGACCGAGAACGCGCTGCTGGCCAACGAGTTCCTCGTGAACTACATCGCGACCGAGCCGGTGCAGACCGCGCTGTACGAGGTGGGCAACCGCCCGCCGGCACTGACCGCCGCGTACGAGAAGGCCGCGAGCAACCCGATCACCAAGGGCTTCGGTGACATCGGCGCGTCCGGCTACCCGATGCCCAGCATCCCCGAGATGGGCTCCGTGTGGGAGTTCTGGGGTGTCGCCCAGGCGAACATCATCAAGGGCGCCGACCCCGTGTCGACGTGGACCAAGATGGCCGACGACATTCAGGCCAAGATCGGCGGCTGAGGTCGCCAATGAGGGCGGGGTGCGTCTTGACGGCGCATCCCGCCCTCGCCAGTCTCGGTATTGCACACGACGGGAGTCGAAGATGACAGGTCCCACGCTCGACGAGGTCGAGACCGCAGAGCTCAAGGACCCTCAGGCCGAGCGCCGCAGGCGCCGCGCGGAACGGTACGCCGAGGCTGCCTCCGCAGGCTGGAAGGTCTGGCTCTTCAAGATCATCGCCCTCGCGATCATCGACGCGCTCGCCGTCTACGCGCTGCTCGTCCTGTTCCAAGAGGGCAACTGGGTCGTGGGGCTCGTGCTGGCGGCGGCGACCGTCGGCGTCAACGTCGTCTACCTCGTGCCGGGACTCCTGCCCGCGAAGTACCTGACGCCGGGTCTCATCTTCCTGTTCGTCTTTCAGATCTTCGTCGTGATCTACACGGTCTACATCGCCTTCACCAACTACGGCTCCGGGCACATCTCGACCAAGGATGACGCGGTCAACGCCCTCCTGCTCCAATCGCAGACGCGCGTCCCGGACTCGCCGACCTTCCCCGTGCGGATCCTCGAGCAGAACGGCGAGTTCTTTCTGCTCACGACCGACCCCGATACCAGCGAGTACGTCGTCGGCGGCGAGGAGCGGCCCCTCGAGCCGGTCGACGGCGCGAGTGCGACCGGCGCCCCCGGCTACACCACCCTCGACTTCGCGGGAATCGTCGCCAATCAGGCCGCGATCACCGCGCTGGCTGTGCCGATCTCGGACGATCCGAACGACGGCTCGCTGCGCACCACCGACGGGTCGAGCGCGTATCTGTTCACGTCGACGCTCGAGTGGGACCCGGGCGCCGGGACCATGACCGACACGACGACCGGCACCGTGTACACCGACACCGGCGAGGGCGCCTTCACGGCCGAGGACGGCTCGCGGCTGCTGCCCGGCTGGCAGGTCGTGGTCGGATGGGACAACTTCGCTCGCGCATTCGGCAATCCCGACATCCGCGGCCCGTTCTTCGCGGTGTTCGCCTGGACCCTCGTGTTCGCGACCCTGTCGGTGGCGACGACCTTCGTGCTCGGAATCTTCCTCGCCATCGTCTTCAACGATCCACGCATGAAGAGCAAGAAGTACTACCGGGTCTTGATGATCCTGCCCTACGCGTTCCCCTCGTTCCTGTCGGCCCTCGTGTGGGCGGGCATGTTCAACCAGGACTTCGGCTGGATCAACCAGGTGCTCTTCGGAGGCGCCGAGATCCCATGGCTGCAGGATCCGTGGCTGGCGAAGTTCGCGATCCTCGTGGTGAACCTGTGGCTCGGGTTTCCCTACATGTTCCTGGTGTGCACGGGCGCGATCCAGTCGATCCCCGAAGACATCCAGGAAGCCGGCAAGGTCGACGGCGCCGGGGTGTGGGGAGTGTTCCGCTACATCAAGTTCCCGCTGCTGCTGGTCGCGGTGGCGCCGTTGCTCATCTCGTCCTTCGCGTTCAACTTCAACAACTTCAACATCATCTATCTGCTGACGCAGGGCGGCCCGCGCTTCCCCGATGCGCCGATCAACATCGGGCAGACCGACATCCTCATCTCGATGGTCTACAAGATCGCCTTCACAGGGGCGATGCGCGACTACGGCCTCGCGAGCGCGTTCTCGCTCATCATCTTCCTGCTGGTGGCGACCATCTCGTATGTCGCGTTCCGCCAGACCAAGACCCTGGAGGAGCTGAACTGACATGAGCGACCAGGCCACCAACCCCCGTCCCGGCGGCGACGATGTCGTCGACCGCTTCGCCCGCACCGAAGGCACCGCCGCGGTCGCGATCGCAGAAGACGCCGCAGGCGCCCCCGGCGACGACCGCAAGGTGAAGCTTCCTCGTCGCCCGTTCGGGCGGTACTTCCGCGAGACCGGGTGGCGTCACCTCGTCGGCATCGTGATGATCGTGTTCTCGGTCTTCCCCCTGCTGTACGTCCTGTCGGCCTCGCTCAATCCGAGCGGATCGCTGCTGACCGCGACCGGCCTCTTCCAGACGGTGAGCCTCGACAGCTACGTCGAGCTGTTCCAAGACCCCATCCGCCCCTACGGCAACTGGTTCGTCAACACGATCATCGTGGGCGTCATCACGTCGGTGTGCACCGTGATTCTGTGCGCGCTCGCCGCCTACGCGTTCTCGCGCATGCGCTTCAGCGGCCGGCGCTTCGGACTGCTGAGCCTGCTTCTGGTGCAGATGTTCCCGCAGCTGCTCGCGATCGTTGCGATCTTCCTGCTCATGTCGGCGATCTCGGACGTCTTCCCGGCCCTCGGGCTGAACAGCCTCATCGGCCTGATCATGGTCTACCTCGGCGGCGCGCTCGGCGTGAACACGTTCCTCATGTACGGGTTCTTCAACACGGTGCCCGCCTCGATCGACGAGGCGGCCAAGATCGACGGAGCCGGCCACGCGCGCATCTTCTTCACGATCATCCTGCGGCTGGTCGCCCCGATCCTCGCCGTCATCGCGCTGCTGTCGTTCATCGCCACATTCAACGACTTCATCATCGCGTCGGTGATCCTCGTCGATCCCGACAAGCAGACCCTCGCGGTCGGGCTCTATTCGTACGTCTCGTCCGAGACCTCGAAGTACTGGAGCGTCTTCTCGGCCGGTGCCGTGCTGGCGGCGATCCTGCCGATGGCCTTCTTCCTCTCGGTGCAGAAGTACATCGTGGGCGGGCTGACTGCGGGCAGCGTCAAGTAGCCAGTGCCGGCCGCAGCCCGGGGAGAGGCATCCGTCAGTGCTGTCCACAGGTCGGCGATCGCGTCGTCGTTCGAGATCGGCATCCACAACGCGACCCTCGCGATCGTCACCGCGAGCCTTCGTTCCACGCGCCAGGATTCTCGCGACGCGTCGGCGGGCATGCCTAGACTGAGCGCGTGACGGCGAGGAGGACCCATGCGCCCGTTGACTGAAGAGGATGTTCGCGCGTCGTTCGTGAACGCGGTCGCCGACGATCTGCGGCTGCTCGCGCTGCCCGCGGATTTCATGATCACCGACTGGGACCATCTGGACTTCCTGGCGTGGCGAGATCCGCGCTCGCGGGGCCGCGGCTACGTGATCACCGAGATCGACGGCCGGGCGGCCGGAGTGGTGCTGCGCGCGGCCGAAGGCGTCTCGCGCGCCCGCTCGGGCATGTGCAACCTGTGCCACACGATGCAGCCCGGCGATCAGGTCACGCTGTTCACGGCGCGCAAGGCGGGCGCGGCGGGTCAGCACGGCGACAGCGTCGGCACCTACATGTGCGCCGACCTGTCGTGCCACGAGACGGTGCGCCTGGCCGCCCCGCTCGCGCCGAACGAGGTGCGCGCGAGCGTCGACCGCCGCATCGACGGCACGCGCGAGCGCACCGAGGCGTTCGTGGAGCGCGTGCTCGAAGGGCGGGCGGCGTGACCGGACGCGTGGTGGTCATCGGCGATGCCCTCATCGACGAGATCCGCGCCGACACCGGCGTGCACGAGTTCGTCGGCGGCGCCGCGCTGAACGTCGCGGTGGGGCTGTCGCGCCTCGGCGTGCCGACCGCGCTGATCGCGATGGTCGGCGACGACGCCGCCGGCGCGCACATCCGCTCCTACCTCGAGACCTTCGGGGTGGAGCTGCTGGCCTCTCCGTCGCCGCTCGGCTCGTCGCGGGCGGTGAGCGTCCGCAGCGGCGGGGGCGAGCCGGAGTACACCTTCAACGACGCGGCGCAGCAGCGCCGGGTGCGGTTCGGCGCGCGCGAGCGCGCGGCGATCGCCGACGCCCCGTTCGTCGTCGTGAGCTGCTTCCCGTTCGACGACGTCGCGCAGACCGGCGCGCTCGCCGATGCGGTGGCGGGCGCGCGCCTGGCCATCGACCCGAACCCGCGCACGGGCATGATGCACGACCTCGACGAGTTCCGCCGCGGGTTCGAGCGGCTGGCGGCCGGGGCATCCGTCGTCAAGGTCGGCGAAGACGACGCGGCGCTGCTCTACGGCGAGCCGCTGGACGCGCTGCGCGCACGACTGATCGACGCCGGGGTCGATGTGGTGCTGGCGACGCAGGGCGCCGCCGGCGCGACGCTGGAAGCGGGCGGGACACCCACGCCTTCTCGAGACGACCCGGACGCATCGCGCGAAGACTCCAGGCGCGCGGGCACAGCGGTGACCCGGCCGGTCTCGAAGCTTTCGGGAAGCATCGTGGACACGATGGGTGCGGGCGACGCGGCGTTCGCCGCGACGGTCGCGGCGCTCGTCGAAGCCACCCCCGCCGATGCAGACGAATGGGGTGCGGTGCTGCAGAGTGCGATGGATGTCGCGGCCGCGACGTGCCGCTTCGAGGGGGCGCTTCTGCGGTTGCCGTCGGCCCTCGTCGGGCCCGACCTGGACCGGTTGGGCACGTGAGGCAGGCCCGATTTCTGGTGCCCGGCCATACGGGGTAATATTGTGGATCGCGCCTCCGGTCGACTGAGAAAGCCGGGCGGGTGCGCATTGGCGAGTTACCCAAGTGGCCAAAGGGATCTGATTGTAACTCAGCCGGCTCAGCCTTCGGGGGTTCGAATCCCTCACTCGCCACCAACTGAAAACCCGCGGAAAGCCCAGAAAGCCCCTGCCGGACTACTACCCGGCAGGGGCTTTCTCTCTCACGGGCCTCTCACAGAAGCCCCCATTTGCTCGATTCGGCGGCTACTACTCCGTCGAATCGCTCACGCGGCTCTCGCGCTCGCCCACACCTCAGCGGCCTCGGCGATGCCATCCGCGCCGCGCTCGGGGAAGTAGACCTGGAGGTAGACCGCCAGCGTGTGCCCGAGCCACGCGGCCCCCTCGGATGGCGCTACACCGAGCCGTGGGCTCACGTCACCGCCGACGTCCTGATCAGTGAGCGGCCCGCGGAGGCGGAAGACCGGGAAATCCCGGGTCACCACGAAGGCGATCTCATCATCGGCATCAACCGGTCCGCGATCGGCACCGTCGTCGAACGCACCACCGGCTTCACCACCCTCGTTCATCTGCCCCGCGAGGACGGGTGGCGGGAACAGCCGATCGTGAAGAACGGGCCGGCCCTATCCGGCTACGGGGCGCTGTCGATGAACAGGGCGCTGGCAGCAGCGATGAGCACCTTGCCGGCGGAGCTCAAGCCTGGATCGTGTCACGCTAGTGCCCCGCGGCGGGCGGGAGCGCGGCGAGGATCTCGGCGGCTTCGCCAGCGGGTGGGGTGGTCGCGGTGAGCTGGTGGCCGTCGATACTGATGGTCACGTCGCGTAGTGGCCGAAGCGCGCGGACGATGCGACGAACACTCACTCCTGTGCTCGCGTATCGCGAGAGTCGAACGTCTCACCAGCCGCCTTGACGACCTGTTCCCGGGCGGCAAGGTCCCGCACGTGGACATCGACACACCCAGCGCGACCCATTACCCGGCCACGCACTTCCCCGACAGCACGGGAGCCCCACACGTCCACACCGACACAATCGACGGGCCGTCCGCTCCGATTGACCGGGCCGACACCGGAACGCGGCACGACGCCATCGACGCGCCAGCGAACGACGGACCGGGTGGGCCACTTGCTCCGAGCGACCCGCCTGATACGCGAGCGAGTGACGGTTCTGGAGCGCGGGTAAAGCTGTCAGACGGGGAGACGTCACAGTATGCGAGTGACCCGCGGGTGATTCGCGACGGCGAGCAGGCGAAAGTCCCCGAGACGGTGGGTTCGGGTCGTGCTCCTGAGCAGCACACGCCGGCCAATAGAGCCGAGGCGTGGGAGAACGCCTGGAGGGATGAGGATGGCGTTCGGGTGGACCCGCGCACGGGCGCGCCCCTCATCGAGTTCAATCGTGTGGGTGGCGCGGGTTGGGAGATGCGATGGGTTCCGGAGTGGCAAGAGTGGGTTGCATTCAACCGTGGTGACGGGTGGGGTGCCAGCCCGCGCCCGATTCCGGCGGAGCTCGACGTCGACTATACGCGTGCAGGCGACTACACGTCCGGGGATGTGCACTATCCGGGAGATTATCCGCCCCACACGCCCGATACGACTTACGTCAACGGGAATGATGAGTCGGGCTGGGCACCCGTGAACCGCGGCGAGGACAGGCCGTGGATGGGTGCGCAGGAACAGATTTCTGGCATCCTCCGCGACGAGAATGGCCACCTTCTGGAATGGCACCAAGTAGACCGTGAGACAGGTAAAGTGGTGGAGTTCGACGGGCACACCTGGCGAGGCGACCCGCCCCTCACCGAAATCTTCCTAGAAGTCAAGGATGGTCACTCACCGCTGTACTGGGCGCCGGACAGTCCGATATCAGTGTCCCGAGCTGAGCGTATCGTTACGCAGATGCGGCAACAGCTGGAGTCGCTTCCAGACAACGCGGTGCTTGAGTGGCATGTCACCGACCCGCATGGCGCGGTAGCAATTCGCCAAATCATGCTCCGCGCGGAAATCTACGACGTTGAAGTTGTCTACACACCGACAGTTGGATGATTATTGGGAACTCTTGACACCGTGAGTGTCGTCAGCGCGTGGGCTTCTACGTCGGAGTCTGTGGAGTGGATTGCGGAGCGTACGGACGCGCTTGCTCAGCGATTGACTAGCGATTTGGGCGCGACCGGATGGGAGCTTTCGCTCCCCTCTCCGACTTCGTTGGCAGATGAGGAAGAAGACTGGTCGTCGACCCGTGTGGCATGGGAAGGAGATAGGCCCGGATTGGTTCGGCGATGCCCGGAATCAACGACGGTCGAATCCGACAGGGTTCACGAGGGCTACACGCTCAACCTGTATGCCGGGACGCCACGTGGTGAAATTGTGGTGATGCGCGTTCGTGCTGGCGGCGATTTGCTCGGACGGCGAGTGCCGCTGCATAGCGTGCAGGTCGAGGTCATGGCCGCGAGGGGAGAGACGGCGCCTGACGGCGTCACGGAATCGCTCGTCCGCGCCGTGGCTGAGGTGTTAGCTCCCCTGAAGGTAACCGAAACAAGCTCTGGAGTCGGTGTCTTTGCGCGACGTGGGGGGTGGAAGATTGGGCCGGGACGTGAACTGTGGTTGCATGAGAACGTGTTGTCTGATGGGCTACTGTCGGCGGGAATGTCGAAGGAGAGGGTCGGCCAAGGATGGTTGTACTCGGTGCCGGACGACTGGTCGGTGTCGCAAGTGGTGACTGCACATGATGAGTTTCGTGAGTTGAATCGACTCGACGTGTTGCCTCATTAGCCTCGATCTTTCATCGGGCCGTTGATCGGGGGTGTTCGGCGTCGTTGCCGGGGGTGTGGTGCTGATTCTGCTGTGAGGGTACGACAATGGCCGCGTGGCGCTGCGGTGGCGGGTCTCCG